>JANNFN010000019.1:0-3490 GCA_031379885.1 Methylotenera sp. | reverse complement strand
GCCGATTTGGATCCGCTATATGGCTACCGCTCTAAAGGGTGTGCCTGATGTTCCTCCCATCGTGCCTGATGGTGTGATGCAACTCAAGATTGATCCGCTATTAGGCATCATGATTGGTGAAGATGAAGAGGGTATATATGAATATTTTTACAATGAAAATCCGCCTCCAGAGGTAGAAACCTATTTACCACCGCTGGAAGAACCCACCGCAGCCGATTTCCCTGAAGCTGCGTTTCCAGACAGTATAACTGACAACCCGCTACAGCCAGCGCCTGTGCAACCGCAAAATGATAGGCCAGCAAATCGTTCTATTGAACATCAGCCTAGGCCAGACTCTGGCAATGATGATGCTAATAACACTGACTCTGCTACGCGCATTCTGAATCCTTCGGGTTTTTAATTTTTTTATTCATTGCTGTTATCATGGCGCGCGAAAATTTAGATCATCTTCGACAAATGATTGCGCAACAAGCCGCACGTATGATGGCAGAAGACGGTGTGCATGATTTTGCCTATGCTAAAAAGAAAGCCGGACGGCAATTGGGAGTTTCTGAAAATAGCGTGTTGCCGACCAATGCCGAGATTGAAGAAGAGATTCGGTTGTATCACGAAATTTTTAATGCCGATGAACAACCGCTTGAGCTGGCCAAATTGCGTAAAACTGCGCTGATGACCATGCAACTTTTCGAGCGCTTTAACCCGCACTTAACTGGCTCTGTTTTAGATGGCACCGCAGGAAAGTTCGCACAAACCAATATCCATTTATTTGCCGATAGCGCAAAAGACGTAGAAATGTTTCTGCTCAATCAGCAAATTCCGTTTGATAGTAGCGAAAAATCGTATCGAATCTCTGACAAGCCCAGCAAAGACAAAAAAGAAAAAGTACGCAAAACCGTGCCAGTGTTTACCTTAGAAACTGAGCTTGGCTTACAAAAATTAAGCGTATTTGAGTTTGATGATTTGCGTGTAGCCACTAAAAAAACCAGCGATGGTAGCAATGCAGAACGCGCAGATATTAATGAATTACAAACACTATTAAACGCTTAAAAACATGCCCTGCAGGCCAATACCCATGCGGATCGCAGAGCATACGTTTATAATTAAATTTAATGCTGCGTTTTAAACCAATCGCGCATAGTCTGATTGTAAGCTTCCAACTCTGCTGGCACCAAATCAGCCGCCAACTCCACGCGGTAACCCGTCGTTTCATCTACAAGTGACTTATCTGCTGGCCAATCTGCCACAAGAATGCGCAACACACCAGCGTGAATATCTTGATTCGCTTTTGCAACGCCCAATGCTACTGCGTCAACTAGCGTCACCGACTTTTTAGCCGCTGCCGCAGGTTTTTCAGCTTCACTTTTCTCCACAGTAGCAATAGTTTGCTCCGCAGAAGCAACGGCATCGCTGGCTGGCGCAGAAGCGCCTGTAGCTTCTGTTTTTGCTGTATTTTCTGCAACAACACCATTATCTTGTTTAGCTAATGCTTGCTTAGATGGCGTTTGTTCTGCTGGTGCTTGTACTGGCGCGGGTAGCGCTACAACTTCTGGCGCCTCCGCAAGCACCGTTTTATCCGCCATTCCAGTCGCAGACGCTTCTGCTTTTGCCTTTTCCCGCGTGCCTGCTGTGCGCGCTGGTGCTTCTTCTTGATTAGTTGTGGGAGCCGCCGCCATATCCGCGCGCTCTTCTTTAAGCGCTTTTTCTGGCGCTGGCGCAGAATTTTGCGCCGCTTCCCTCACCTTAGATTCACGCCAAATCGGCTCCTCTGGCAATTGCTCACGCAACATCAGCGCCGCCAACAGCGCCACCGCCACGCTGCTCATGCCCACCCATTGCCAATTTTTTATGTTTGAGAGCAGGCCTGCAAGCCAATACCCATGCGGATGCTGGCTTGCCTGTTTTGCGTAATTTAATACGCTTTTACGCACAAGTTCGCTCGGTGCCAAATCGCTATCTGGCGCGTGTTTTAGTGCTTTTGCTAAATGTTCGTCATGCAAACTCAAGGCGTATTATCCGCTTCTAACGTAGGTTGAAAATGCGCACCCATACAAGTGCGTAGCTTGCTTAATGCATAACGCAAGCGACTTTTTACCGTTTCAAACTCCGCATTAATCACGTGGGCAATCTCCTCTAAACTCAAACCATCATCGTGGTGCAACAAAAAAGCGGCACGTTGCAATGCGGGCAAAGCATCCAAACAATGCAGCAATTGCTGACCTGCTTTGCGCCAAAAAGCCTGCTGTTCAGGTTGCTCAGCGTGAGATGCCGGCCACAATTGCCAAAGCGCTTCAGTTTCATCATTCTCTTGCCAACCTTCGTCCGCCGAAACTTCACGTCCACTTTTGCGCAAAATATCAATCGCACGGTGATGCGCCAAAGTATAAAGCCAAGTTTTAAAACTGGCATTGTCACGCGCTTGCCAACTATCGCGCGCATTGACCAATTTCATCCACGTATCCTGAAATACATCCTCTGCCTGCAACGCCTCTGCACTGCCTAACAAGCGCCGTACATAACGATACAGCGGCTTTTCATGCCGCGCATACAAAAGTTCAAAAGCATGCGCCTTGCCCGCGCAAAATTGCCGCATCAAATCTTCATCTGCAAAAACATCACTCATAAGAAACAGTGTGGCATTAGCTAGTTAAACGGTCAATGTGCATTTGTGGGGTTAAATATTTAGATTAATTGAATAAAAGACATTAAAATAGATGCCCTGCAGACCAATATCCATGCGGCTTCCAGAGCACCTATTTTGTACCGTATTCATATGAATTTGACTTTAAATCCCCTTTGCCGCGCCTTCGGCTTGAGCGGCAGATGCTAGGCGACGAGGACTGTTTGAGGATTGAAAATCCGAGTTCCGCAGTCACCACGGATATGCGGCGCTAAGACCGAAGGAAAAAAGCGGCAGCGGGGTAGCTTTTTCTTTGGTTTCTTTCCTTTGGCTAAGCAAAAGAAAGAAACTCGCTTAAAAGCGAAATGATGGTTGGTTTATTTCCAGCGCCACCAGTTTTCTTGGCTTAAGGGGTTGGTGCTATGTGGCGCAGTGATGGGAGTAGCTCCCTTAGGTATACCAAGACTAGCCCAATACTCACTCGGTTTCATTAACTGGGTTTTATCAGAAGCACTCTTTAGTCTTTTCCAAAAATTATTATCATAGGTTAGCAAAATATCTAAACCCAATTCTGCTGCTTCAGCAAGAGCTCTACAATCGTTTTGCTTATTGTGTAGATTGTGAAAATATGCAGCTCTTTGCTGAACTGTAACAACATCTTGAACAGGGTAATCACAGAAAAGCGTTTGAATAAAACTATCGTGAAGTTCTCGGTGTTTGATGTCGGGGATATTTTTCACTTCAGAAACAACCGTTTCTGTCAGATAAAAACAGAAATTGCCTGGCTTATAGAACCAAATTCTGATTAGCGCTATTTTTTCTGAAGCTAGTAGGCCAGAAGGTTCAGTGACGTCTGAAATTGCAGTAAGCAGG
>JANNFN010000153.1:0-3325 GCA_031379885.1 Methylotenera sp. | reverse complement strand
CGAATATCGGCATCAGCTTGCCCGGCACGGGTGAAGTGCCAGTCGCGCCCGTGTTTGTGGATGGCGAAAAAACTGTGACGCTGAAAGGCGACCACATTGCTGAAGAGTTTCAAAAAATCGTCGAAAATTATGTAGAAAGTCACTACGCCTCAGGCCGCATGGATATTGGCTCGCAGAGCAGCGCTAAAAAATCAATTCCGATTCAAGTAATCAGTTAAATGGCACAAAAAATGCCCAATAATAAAATCCAAAGCATCAAAGGCTTCTACGACATTCTGCCCGAATCCACGCCGCTGTGGTTTAAGCTGGAAGACACAGCACGCAAAATTCTCGCGCAATATGGCTACAACAATATCCGCATGCCGATTGTGGAAAGCACCGATTTATTCGTGCGCAGCGTGGGCGAGCATACAGATATTGTTGAAAAAGAAATGTACGCATGGGAAGACAAGCTCAATGGTGACAAATTGACGCTGCGGCCAGAAGGCACGGCGGGTTGCGTGCGGGCGGTGATTGAAAATAATCTCACTTATAACGGCCCAGTGCGGCTTTGGTACATTGGCGCGATGTTTCGCCACGAAAACGTGCAAAAGGGCCGTCAACGCCAGTTTCATCAAATCGGTGCTGAGGCGTTTGGGTTTGAATCGCCAGAGTTAGATGCAGAGCAAATCGTCATGTTGGCAAGACTATGGAGTGAGTTGGGCATTTCTGAAGTTGAGTTACAAGTCAATAGCATCGGTGATGCGGATGAGCGTTTAGCATATCGTCAAACCTTAATTTCTTATTTTGAACAGCATGCAGCATTGTTGGATGAAGACGCTAAACGCCGCTTGCACACTAATCCATTGCGTATTTTAGATACTAAAAATCCTCGCATGCAAGCTATGTGCGAAGCCGCACCAAAGCTTATGGATTGTTTAGGTGACGCAACGAGAACGCATTTTGAAAAACTATGTCAATTGCTAACAGAAGCTGGCGTTACCTACAGCATTAATCATCGCTTGGTGCGTGGTTTAGATTATTACAATCGCACTGTGTTTGAGTGGGTGACGACAAAATTGGGTGCCCAGGGCACGATAGCGGCGGGTGGGCGTTATGATAATTTGGTTGCACAATTAGGTGGTAATGCAACTCCTGCATGTGGCTTCGGTATTGGCTTGGAGCGCGTTTTCTTGTTGATGCAAGAAAACGGGGTAATTGCAAGTGATGTGCCCGATATCTACTTGGTGAACTTGGGTGAATTGGCTGAAAAACAAGCGTTTAAAGCCGCAGAAACTATGCGGGGAGCAGGCCTGCAAGTCATATTACATGCGGGTGGTGGCAGCTTTAAATCACAGATGAAAAAGGCCGATAGAAGCGGCGCACGCTTTGCGGCGATTTTGGGAGATGACGAAGCGTTAGCAAATGAAATCTCTTTGAAGCCATTATTGCAAGTGGGTGAACAAAGACGCTATAAGCTGAGCGAAGTAGCAAAACATATTAAGGAATCTATATGACCCAAGATACAGATAAAGATCATAAACAATTTTCAAATGCCATTATTGTGCTGGGTCTGTTATTAGCTATCGGTATGGCGAGTGCGGCGTTTATATTGGGCGTGCAAGCCAAGCGTGCGGTTGCAGGGCAACAATCTATTACAGTTAAAGGATTAGCAGAAAAGCCTATCAAGGCAGATAGTGCGGAATGGTCAATTAACGTGGGTGTGACAGCGCAAACGCAATCTGAAGCGTTGCAATTAGTGGCGCAAGAGCGAAAAGTGGTAGAAGCGTTTTTAACCAAACAAGGCCTAGGTAGCGAGACTTGGGCAGTGGATGTTGAAACAATATCACCACATTATGAGGAAGTGTTTATTAAAGACACGCCACGCCAAGTGCAAAAAGGTTTTGATGCGTTTCAAAATATTCGCGTGACTACTAAAGACCTGACCAAAATTACTGCCGCAAATAAGGCTTTTTTGCAACTTAAAGCAGACAATCACCCTGTTTCTGCTCAACCACCAAATTACCTGATAAGCAATTTAGAGTCGGTCAAAATGTCGCTAATTGCCGATGCCACCAAAAATGCTCGTTCACGTGCCACCGAATTTGTAAAACAAGACGGCGTAAAAGTCGGCGTGATGAAATCGGCTAGTCAAGGTGCTTTTTATATATTAGCGGTAGGGGGCGAAGCTGGAGACGATAGTTACGGTGGAGTTTATGATAAATCGACTATTGATAAAACTGCACGTGTGGTTGTCACCATTGTCTATAACATCGAATAATATGCAAAACTTATTTTTCGGGCGCATTGCTTTGTTGCGCGGTACTCGCAATCCTCATGTATAACACATACATTCCTGTTGCTGCGTTCCGTGCGCCGCGCACTGCATCCCGAAACTTTAAGTTTTGTAAGCAAAAATATGAATGAAATTTTAAATATTTCTAACTTAACCATCACGCCAAAAAATGCGCCAAATCGCTTGCTGGTGAAAGATGTTTCGCTCACCTTATCCGCAGGCAAAACTACCTGTATTGTTGGTGAATCAGGTAGTGGGAAAAGCTTAACCGCACTTAGTATCATGGGTTTGTTGTCTTCACAACTACAAGCTCAAGGCAGCATACAGTTTCAAGGTCATGAAATCACCAAGCTCGATAGCAAAGCCTTGCAGCACATACGCGGCGCTAAAATTGGGATGATTTTTCAAGAGCCTATGACATCACTTAATCCAGTTTTAACCGTGGGCTATCAAATTGGTGAAACGCTTACCGCACACTTGGGTTTAAAAGGTTCAGGTTTAAAATTAAGAATCGGAAGTTTATTACAACAAGTCGGTATACCCATTGAACGTGCTGACAGTTATCCTGATGAACTTTCTGGTGGGCAGCGCCAGCGTGTGATGATTGCCATGAGTATAGCTTGTGAGCCTTTGCTATTAATTGCTGATGAGCCAACTACTGCGCTGGATGTGACAGTGCAAGCGCAAATTTTGCAATTACTAGATGAGCTTAAAACGCGTATGAATATGGCCATGTTATTTATTACCCATGATTTTGGTGTGGTAGCAGATATTGCTGATGATGTCATCGTAATGTTTAGAGGTGAAATCGTAGAAAGAGGTACTAAAAAAGAAGTTTTAACCGAGCCAAAACATCCTTATACCAAGGCTTTGTTGGCTTGTGTACCCGATGCCGAAGGTAAAAAGCAATTAAAACCGATTGATTATGCTTGGCTGAAAGATAAAGCGGCATGAGTGACACTATTCTACAAGCTAATAACTTAGTAAAAACTTATACACAGCGCAGCGGGCGTTTCGGCTTCGGCAGCACGCAAATCAAGGCTTTGGATG
>JANNFN010000135.1:0-2441 GCA_031379885.1 Methylotenera sp. | reverse complement strand
CCAAATTCGTGACTACATAAACTTCTTGATAAATTGGGGAGTGATTGCTAGGTTTGGCGAAGAAAACTCTCATGAATACCGAATCACAGAGCACGGCATTCAATTTCTCTCTTATGTAAAAGCGAACTATCCACTTGAATGGAATAAGCGCGCTTACTAACAGCCTACAGCCGATGCTCTTCCACGTGGTTTCCCCACAGTTTTTCAGTCACTTGCTCGGCATTTTCCGCTTCACTATTTGTCCAAAAGTGAACTTCTGCTTTTTGTTTGCTGCTTGATAGCAAACCTTTTTCTTCCAGTTTGTTCTTTAATTGTTTCGCCACCGCAGCGCCAGTGTCAATCAGCGTAATTTTGTCGCCGACAATCTCTTGAATCACATGCTTTACAAACGGGTAATGTGTACAACCCAGCACAATAGTATCTGCGCCCTCGACCAATAATGGCGTGGTGTATTGGCGAATCAGCGCTTTGGTTTCAGCCGCATCCAACTCGCCGCGCTCAATGCATTCCACCAAGCCCACGCAGCCTTGCGTAACCACTTTAACGTTGCGGCCGTAACTTTCTAACAACGCGGCAAATTGCGCACTTTTGAGCGTGCCCACCGTCGCCAGCACACCAATGACGCCATTTTTACTGGCCTCTGCCGCTGGTTTTACGGCAGGTTCCATGCCGATAATGGGTAGCGCATACTTCTCACGCATGACATCAATCGCCGCCGCCGTGGCGGTGTTGCAAGCCACTACTAAGGCTTTTACATCTTTGGCAATTAAAAAATCGGCAATTTCAAAGCAGCGCGCAGTGATTTCCTCTGGCGTTTTATTGCCGTAAGGCGCGTATTTGCTATCTGCCATGTACATCAGGTTTTCGTGCGGCAGCAGCGCGTGAATGTGCTTAAGCACCGAAATGCCACCTACGCCAGAATCCATGACGCCAATTGGACGAGAAGTCATTGAAAGATGCTTGAATGATTTATAATGGCTGAATTATAGAGGAATTTTTAATTGGGTAACCGTCTTAGTAAAATCTACACACGTACTGGTGATAGTGGAACAACTGGCTTGGGCGATGGTGCGCGCGTGGCAAAAGATAGCTTGCGCATTGTGGCGATGGGTGATGTGGATGAGCTGAATTCGGTGATTGGCATTATGCAAACAGAGGCTCTGGGAGCCAATATCCATGCGGTTCTCACGGCCATTCAACACGATTTATTTGACATGGGTGGTGAGATTTGCATGCCGGGTTATGCCATGATAAAGGCCGAGCGTGTAACGGCTTTGGAAGCACAATTGGATGCGTGGAACGACACGTTGACGCCGCTGAAAGAATTTATTTTGCCAGGCGGCAGCCGTGCGGCGGCGTATTCCCACTTGGCTAGAACCGTGTGCAGACGCGCTGAGCGGACGATGACGACGCTGAATAACCACGAGAAAATTACGGAAATTTCCTTGCAATATATCAACAGATTATCTGATTTGTTGTTTGTGCTGTGCCGCATTCTCAACAAAGACGCGGGCGTACCAGATGTTTTGTGGAATAACATGCATAAACCAAAATGATTAAACACGTATGATTAAAAGATTCTTACAAAAAGTTTTTAACAAAAAAGCCAAAGCGCAATTAGCGATTAACAATGCCGATAGTAGTGACACAAGTGCTGCAAAGATAATCTCTGCAAAAAACCATAAAATCAACAAGAGCCTAATTAGTAGCGCCGCGCTAAAAACCTGCGAAGGCTTACAGAAGGAGGGGTTTGAAGCATTTATTGTTGGCGGTGCGGTGCGTGATTTGTTGCTAAATTACAAACCGAAAGATTTCGATATCGCCACCAACGCCACACACGAAGAAGTGTATAAAATCTTCCGCCGCTCGCGCAGTATTGGGCGCCGCTTTAGATTAGTTCACGTTTTGTGGGGCAATGAGACAATTGAGGTTTCTACTTTCCGTGGCCACCATCAAGCCGATGGCGATGGCCAAACCGCAGATAGTGGGCGGATTCTACGTGACAATATTTTTGGCAGTTTAGAAGATGACGCGGTGCGGCGCGATTTTACCGCCAATGCTTTATATTACAACGCGGCGACCGAGGAAGTATTAGATTTTCACAATGGCGTAGCGGACATTAAAGCTGGACTTTTGCGTATGATTGGCGACCCGAAAACGCGCTATCAGGAAGACCCTGTACGCATGTTGCGTGCGGTGCGGCTATCGGCCAAGTTAGGTTTGAAAATTGAAAAATCTACACAGGAACCCATCAAAAAGTTAGCCGATTTATTACAGGACGTACCGCCCAGCCGCTTGTTTGATGAAATGTTGAAATTGTTTTTATCTGGCCACGCGGTTGAAAGCATTGGTGCGTTACGCGTGCAACATCTGCACCATGGTCTGCTACCCTTGCTGGACGTAGTATTGGAACAGCCGCTAGGTGAAAAATTTGTGATGCT
>JANNFN010000126.1:0-2891 GCA_031379885.1 Methylotenera sp. | reverse complement strand
CACAGGATCTCAAGCGAGTCGCCTTGAGCGTCATCTTCGACGCAAGATAGTCGGAGCCACGTTCCTGAGGGAGCGCGATTCACATCCTCGACCAACCAATGGCGGGTTCGGACACGAACGACGGTTCCTTGGGAAACGGTGGCTGGGGCGGGCGAGATCATCGGAAGCATTGGTTTCGTGCCAATTGGTTTTGCATCTGTAGGCTTGGTTTCAGCTGATTTACTGTCAATAGGCTTAGTGATGGCACGATTCAGCGCTTCTAGGCTATAAGGTTCACGCACTGCTTTTGGTTCTGTTAAAACTGGCGTGACTACAGATGGAGTCGGTTTTGTATCCACAACGGTTTTATCGCCAGTCACGTTAGGTTCAATTTTTATAGGGGTTACTACCACGCCATCTTCTGAAGTGGCGGGTTCAGCCGTTGCTAAATTTTTAGTTTTAAAGCTGGCTAAATCTATTTTTTGACCAATTTTTATCGGGTAAGGGGGTGCTATATTGTTAGCTGCAGCAATTTCTTTGTAATCAATACCATACTCTAAGCCAATGCCAAATAAAGTATCGCCTTTTTTAACAATATGGCTATCAGGCCGCCAATCCTTACTTCCAGCATTGGCTCCTGCTGCTTTAGCGTCTGGCGGTTTAGGCTTTGATGTTTGTGGCGCACGTTCAATTACAGGTGCGGGTGGATTGCTTTCGCACGCCGCAAGTGAAAATAATAAAAGCCCTAAACCTAGTAAACGCATCATGCGCTTAAACCGCCCAATAAAGGCACAAATTTTACGGGCTCTAACTTGGTTTGCTTGTATTCATTTGCAAGCCGCTCAATTAAGTGCAAAGTTTGAGTGCTAGTACCAATGGGAATCACCATGCGTCCACCAATAGTGAGTTGTTCAAGTAGTTCTAGTGGCACATGGCCAGCAGCTGCGGTTACTATGATGCCGTCGAAAGGCGCATATTCATTAAGTCCTAGACTACCATCCGCATGATCTAGTTTCACATTGTTGCATTTAAGCGTACGCAAGTGTCCGCGTGCTTTCATTACCAATGGACGAATGCGTTCAAGTGACAATACTTCTTTAGCTACTCGGGATAATATTGCAGTTTGATAGCCGCAGCCAGTGCCAATTTCTAGCACCTTATTCAACTGCTTACCATTGCGCAAAATCTCGGTCATGCGCGCCACAATATATGGCTGCGATATAGTTTGAGCAAATCCAATTGGTAGCGAAACGTCCTCGTAAGCACGCGTTGATAGAGCCTCATCTACAAATATATGACGTGGAATTTCACCCATAGCGGATAGCACTACTTCATCCTTAATGCCTTGCTCACGAAGTCGCGCTAGCATTCGCTCACGCGTGCGTAGGGAGGTCATGCCGATGCCAGATTTTGTTGGCGATTTAGTGGTGAATGTTGGTTTTTCTAATGCCATTTGCAATTTTTAATCATTATTTAGTCAGCCAGCTTTGTATTTCTGCAAGTTGGGTATGTTTGGTTAAGTCGACCTGAATCGGCGAAATAGAAACTTGGTTGTGTGCTACAGCGTAAAAGTCCGTGCCTTCACCACCATCATTCGGTTGACCAGCCGCACCCACCCAGTAGACTGTTTCATTGCGCGGCGTTTTAAGCTGCATGACTGGTTCGGCCTTGTGGCGCTTGCCTAGACGAGTGATTGCGCGACCTTTAAGTTCATCATAAGGCACATCTGGTACGTTAATATTAAGCAATGTGGGTGATGCAAAACCTGTTTTTAAGTAATGTTGCACCAGTTCTACAGCCACACGCGCTGCGGTTTCAAAATGGGTAGCGTTATGCTGCGACATAGAAACTGCAAATGAGGGAATTTCTAGTAAATAGCCTTCCATGGCTGCGGCTACCGTGCCGGAATAGATGGTGTCATCGCCCATGTTGGCGCCATCATTAATACCAGAAATCACCATGTCTGGCGCGGACTCCATCAGACCAGTTAATGCTAAATGCACGCAATCTGTCGGTGTGCCATTGACATAAAAAAAGCCGTTGCTGGCTTTTTTGACGCTTAATGGCCTATCCAATGTGAGCGAGTTGCTGGCACCGCTGCGGTTGCGCTCTGGTGCGACCACGGTAATTTCAGCAATTTTAGCTAAATGGCTGGCTAAAACGTTTAAACCAGGCGCAAAGTAGCCATCATCATTGGAAAGTAGGATTTTCATCAGCTAATTATAAATGAAGGCCCGCTTATTACGATGGGTTTCGGCCTGATTTTGCGTAAAAACGTGTAAGTTTTGCATAAAAAATAGCGCAGAAGAAAAATATGAGCGAAAGTACCACTTCAATTATCGCCAAATAGGCTGGAATACCCTGTTCAGACCATGCTCGCACAACGCCTTCAGTAAAATACAACAAAACAAACATGCTCGCCCATTGGTAAGTGTAGCGACGACCTTTGAGAATGCCAAACAGCGGCAATAAAAGTGGTGCAGCTTTTAAAACTAGCAGTGAACCACTAGGTTTCAGAGGGGCAAGAACACTCTCCCACAGCAAACATAACAAAATGAGCGCAATCAAACTGATTGTGGCGCCGAGTTGAAGTTGGCGCGCTACTTTATCTTTATTCATGTTCGGCACGCCTTTGCCATGGCAACCAAGGCAACACGCGCTTCTTGCGCATCGCTAATTGGGGCATCAAAATTAAATCGTAAGAGTGTGTCGGCATCGCTACGCACATCAAAGCCTAAGCTATCAATTCCTATCATCTCTGCTTTATCGGTTTTTACATTGTGGTAGTGTTGGCAATACGCTTTTAGGTTTTCAGCATGGTCTGCATTCATATGCGCAAGAATACTTGGCTCTTCAACAAACAATGGATTGCTTGGTATTTGCATTGCTTCGCCCTCTACCCAGCCCATTTT
>JANNFN010000096.1:0-15068 GCA_031379885.1 Methylotenera sp. | reverse complement strand
AATTGATTGGTGGAATTACTAAATTATTCACAACATCGCCTTTAAAGCAAGTGATCGTGAATTGATATTAGCAGTTTTTAAAAGCTATAGTATGGGATTTAAATCCTTTTTTTATAGGACATTTGTACTACGAGAAATTACTGATTTTAGAATTTTTAAACTTTAGATTTATTGTGTGTCACCAACAAATACATCTTGCTAATACATTATGATTTAGCTCTTTGTTCGTTAAGTTTATGTTCGATTACGTACATGCACAATTCGAGGCGATTTTCCAATTGGAGTTTAGCGTAAATACCCGTTAGATGATTGCGCAAGGTATGCTCACTGATACACAGGCGATCTGCAACCGCCTTATTACGCGCGCCTGGTATCAACGCCATCGCTGTAATTACTTGACGCTCCTTAGGCGTAAGCGTCGCTATTTTGCTAAGGTGAGTAGACTCTCTAGGTGTTGGAGGAGATGCGTTCAAGCTCCTGAGCAAGCGACTAGTAGCTGCACGATCAAACCATATTTCACCTGCGTATACATATTGAATCGCACGCAGTATGACATCGGCATCCTCACTCTTTAATACCACTCCGCTAGCGCCGTTAAGGATTGCACGCTGATGCACCGCAGGATCTTGCGTTGCAGTAAGTACCAATACGCGCGCCTGCGATTTCCTCAGAAGCTCATCAAGAAAATCAAGGCTGTTTTCGCCGTTCAGATCAAGATCCAACAAAATAACATCCGGTTTTGATGCAATCAAAGAGGCAAACACCTCTATTTTGTTGCTGGCTTTTCCTACCACCTGCATACGAGGTTTTTCACCTTCAATGAGGCGTTCCAAACCCCACAACATACTTTTGTGATCATCTACCAATAAGATACGAATAGGATTTAAATTAGGCGAAAGCTGCATAGCGCCTATCCTTATGCTGAAGTGGTATTTCTGCAGTGACAATCGTCCTATCACCGGCATGGTGATTAACCTTAACTGTGCCACCCAAATGGGCAACACGCTCGGTAATGGAGCGAGGTATAAAATGAATAAAATCTTGTGTACTATCGTCTTGATTAATAACTTCTATCACAAGCTGATTTTCCTTATAAAACAAGTTAACGCCAGCCTGCTTAGCCGTTGTGTGACGATGAATATTACTTAGTCCTTCACAAACTAGCTGATATATCTCGGTTGATAAGCGCTCACTTACCTTCAGTTCTGAGTCAGCATTAACTACCACTTCAATGCCATGACGGTGTTGATATTTTCTTGCCACCTCTAGAATTGATGGTAGCAATGGCTCATCTAAACGCTCTTTTAGGCCGCCAATATACTGGCGTAATTCTAAGATACTTTCAGAAGTCATATTCACCAAATCGTCCACTTCAACTGCCATTGCTTCGCCATCTGGAATTTTACGGCGCAATGCTTCTAAGCCAAGTTTAAGGCCAATATATGGCTGAATGGTACTGTCATGTAAATCGATGGATATTTTTTGGCGCATAGCAGATGTTGCTACGGCTGCAATTTTATCTAGCAAATGGATATTGTCGATACGTGGTGTAATTTGGTTCACTAGTTGCTGCAAGAAAATCACATCTGATGAATCTAAAGTCTTAGCGCAATTAGTTATGTAAAGTCGACCTATGTCCTGTCCGTGAAGGCGCAATGGCGTGCTCGCAAACGAATCTACTTCTAACAATTGAGCAATTGCATCTCCATAATTGGTTTTGGTATCAAGAGACTCCACTCTGGGCTTGTACATTGGCAATGAAGGTATGTACCATTCAGCCTCATTGGCATAACAAATTGACCATTGCGGAGGGATTGCAAGCAAGTGAGCCGCAATGCCTTCATCTAACAATTGTCCTAGTTGCATAGGTTTTTCTGGGTTGCTCACTACCTTATACATGACGTAGCTGCCTTCTGGCATTTTCATCACTGCAAGACAAGTAGTAGCAGCGTAAAACTCACGAATACTTTCAAGTGAGTTACCCATCAATTGCTCGGCACTTAAACGTGGATCTGGCATACAATTCACTTCGCTAAGTAGCTTTAATTGGCGCTTTTGTTGCACTAACAAGCCGCCCCAGCAAGCAATAAAATAACCTAATGCCAACAGCGATGCTTTATGTAACAACGCCGGATAAAGTGGAGTTTGCGCTTCAGTAGAGAGTGGATAAAAATGAATCAATATTGAAAGTAAAACGCAAGCAACGGTAACTTTGAAGCCCTCTTTAAATCCATAACTAAACGAAGCTACCAGAATGGCAAAAAAGAAAAAAGAAAATATGGGACTCACTAGGCCGCCACTAAGACTAATTAATACGGCATAACAAACTAAATCTATCCAATGCAACCATTTTGTTGCTACAAGTTTAAGCATGACATCGGGGTATATACAATGAAGCGCAGCATAGGCAAAATACAATACCAAGAGTGGAAGGTAGCCAGCTACAACCGCATTGATATTGCCAGTTGTGTGCAATGTGAAGAAAAGCAAAGCGAACAACGCTAACGCAAGCCGCATTAGTGCTATCGTTCTTGATCGAACTTCAGTCTTGCTAGTATTGTCCCTGACTATCTGGGTATTATTCACTAGAAGCTTATCCTGTCTATGTTTTATCCAACCTGCGGTCGCGTGGGTCCCAACCAAACTCAAGTTAAACACTATAATTTTAGTATAGTGACTATTTCATACTTATGTACTATAAACAATAGTCATAATGGGCTATTAGAGCAACATTCAACTTATCTGCGATAAGGAGTTAAAAATGACAGTGATTAATGTAATTGTGCTAAATGAACACAACTACCAAATAACGGTAATCGACAAATCCACTACCACGCATCAGGTCAGCGTACAGCCTGATTACGCCTTAAAATTAACTGCGGGTAAAATTACCACCGAACAATTGGTGAAAAATTCTTTTGAGTTTCTACTAGAACGTGAACCAAACACCAGTACTTTACGCAACTTTGATTTAAGCGCGATTGCACGCTACTTTCCTGATTACGAGGGCATTATAGCTAATTAATTTGGCTTGCTGTCACCAAGCGCTCATGAAAATATGCTATAAAAGCGTATGCAAAACAATTCCTCACTCCCCACAGAAACTCTGCTTGCTGCCATTGATTTAGGCTCCAATAGTTTTAGGTTAGAAATCGGGCGCTATGAAAATGGCCAAATCCAACGAGTGGATTATCTTAAAGAAACCGTTCGTCAGGGTGGCGATTTAGACGAGGAGCGCAACTTAAAACCAGAGGCTATAGAACGCGGACTAAAGTGTCTGGCCAGATTTGGTGAATCACTCAAAGGCTTTCCCAAGCACCACGTTAGGGCGGTGGCTACACAAACCTTACGCGAAGCCAAGAATCGTGATGTATTTCTAAAACAAGCTAAAAAGGCGCTGGGTTATGAAGTCGAAGTTATTTCTGGCGTAGAAGAAGCACGACTAATCTATGAAGGCGTAAGCCGATTTCTGCCACAATCTGATGAAAAACGGTTGGTGATTGATATCGGCGGACGCTCTACAGAATTTATTTTAGGGCAACATTTAACGGCCCAAACCACAGACTCTTTGCGTGTTGGCTCTGTCACTTGGTCGCTTAAGTATTTTGCGGACGGTCAATTCTCTGAGAAAAACTTCCAGCGCGCAGAAATCGCCGCAGAATCGTTTCTGGATGCAGTTGCAGTCACCTATCAGCACCCTTACTGGGATACCGCCTATGGCGCATCTGGTACGGTGGGTGCAATAGCTGACATTCTAGCAAGCGCGGGGTTTGAAGAAGGCAAAGTCACGCGCAAAGGTTTGGTTTGGTTGCGCGCGCAATTAATTAAAGCAAAAACGGTAGATAAGTTAGAGTTACTTGGCTTAAGAGAAGACCGTAAAACAGTGATCGCAGGGGGCTTATGCGTACTCATTGGGGTGTTTGATCTTCTTAAATTAGATACCCTCTTAGTTGCCAAAGGCGCGCTGCGTCACGGCTTGCTATACGACATGATGGGGCAAGATGAAGCCAGCTCTGAAGATTTACGTGATGCTTCTATTCAGCATTTAATTACCAAATTTGGTGTCAATAAAGCACACGCGGCTAATGTTGCAAAAGCGGCCTTAGGCTTTTTTAATGCGCTCATAGTAACCATGAATGATTATAACGACAGCTCCCACGAACTCTATAGGCGCAGGCAAGTATTGATTTGGGCTGCACATTGTCACGAAGTGGGCAGTGCTATATCACATACGGAATCGCATAAACATGGCGCCTACATTTTAGATAATGCCGAGCTGATGGGCTTTGCGCAAAGCGAGCTGCACCGCTTGAGCTTGCTGGTGCTGGGACATAGCGGAAAGCTGAGAAAGCTGGAGGCTGACTTTAATGACGAAAGTTTTATTTTTAAATTAATTTCTTTACGGTTAGCAGTTATTTTTTGCCACTCTCGCAACATGCCCGTGTTAAAAAATATCAAGCTAGAACGTGCTGGCAATACTTTTTTACTTAGCCTGCCTAGCGCTTGGCAACAGGCTTTTCCACAGACTTCCTATTTGTTAGAGGAGGAAATTCTTGCATGGCAAAAAACCAACTGGAGCTTGGTAGTTTCGACACAAGACTAATGTTAGCTATTTGATTTGACTACAAATATTACAGAAATATTACAATTGACACATTAAATAAACGGTATAAACTGTTTATACCGTTTATTTGGAGAATGTCATGGCAGAAATTAAACCTACAACACCTGTACCTGTAACACCTGTATCTGCAGCACCTAAAGTACCTGCAACTTCAAGCGCAGCTAAGCCAGCTCTAGCAAGCAAACCCGTTATCACTAAACCAGCTGCAAAAAAGCCAGTTATCAAGAAGCCAATTGCTAAAAAACCAACTGTAATAAAAGCAGTAGCACCTAAACCAGTCGCCAAACCTGTAACGATGGTTAAACCATTAGCCAAAACTGCACCTAAAGCCGCTGTTGCTAAAAAACCTGTTAAAAAAGCAGAGAGAAAAACAAAACCTGAAAAAACTAAGCCAGAAAAAATAAAAATGGAGCGCGATAGCTTCACGATGCCTAAGAATGAATATGCACAAATCGCTCTGCTTAAGGCGCGATTAAGTAAGATGGGTCAACCCGCTAAAAAAAGTGAATTGTTGCGTGCGGGTATTAAGTTATTAGCGGCGATGAGCGACAATACGCTTAAAACGACTTTGGCTAAAATCCCTGTAATCAAAACTGGCCGACCCAAGAAAAAAGGCTAAGAAAAACCAATAAAATTAGCGCATTAAACTAGGCGTTTGTACTGTAAAAACACTATAAGATGCATGTGCTGATGTACATTCTGATGAAGACTGGCGCAACCACCATATTGCGCCTTTTTTTATATTAAGTTCTGCGCCAGAAAATCCAGTTAAATGGGTTACCAGCTGACCCAACCAAGGCTGATGACCAACCAATAGCAAATTAAGTTGGGAAGATTCCAAGCTTGTAAGCACATCTAATATTTCCGGTAGTTTTGCATTCGGATTAATAGCTTGCTCGATGGTTATTTTACAATTTAGAGCGCCTGCCGTTTGCACACATCGCACGGCTGGACTGCATAACAAGATTGTTTCTTTAGGTAAATATAGTTTTAACCAACGTGCCATGCGCTTCGCTTGACGTTGTCCTCTAGTCGTAAGCTCACGCGCCATATCTAATGTGTAAGTATCTTTTTCTGCAAGATCGGCTTCAGCATGACGCCAGACGATGATATTACTGAAAGTAAGCAATATGATTACCTGCCAGAATACCGCTTAATTAACAATTTTTGTGCGCTTTTTGAGTTTGCATTTTGAATGCTAAGTTGTTGATATAGTCCACCACTCATTTGCACCCACGCATCTTCAGTATCTGCTAAATAAGGCTCTATACATTCTTGCATAATGCGTGTTTGCATCTCTGCATCGATGATTGGCCAAGCTATTTCAATCCGACGGATCATATTGCGACTCATCCAATCAGCACTAGAGAGCCACATGCGGCACAACCCATTAATTTCAAAATAAAACACACGGGAATGCTCTAAAAACCGCCCTACGATTGAACGAACACGTATGTGCCCATTTACCCTAGGCGCGTCAACTGGCAAAATGCATGCTCCGCGTACAATTAAGTCGATCTCCACACCCAGTTGCGCTGCACGAATCAAGGCTCTTGTCAGCACCTCATCGGTTAAAGAGTTCATTTTGACAATAATTTTAGCACTGCCACCACGCTCACAAGCTCGCGCTGCAGCCAGAATATAACGTAGCATTGCACGCTGTAAATTAAATGGCGCAACCAATAGCTTGCGCATTGGTGGTAGTGCAATTTGGCTAGTTAGATGCCTGAAGACATACTCTATCTCGCGCGTTAACGTTAAATCAGCAGTCAACATGCAGATATCTGTATAAAGCTTAGCGGTATTGGCGTTATAGTTACCCGTCGACAAATGCGCATAACGTCGGATGCGTTTACCTTCTTGGCGCATGACCAATAGCATTTTTGCGTGCGTTTTCAGGCCCACCATGCCATAGACAATTTGTGCGCCAATCGCTTCCAAAGATTCTGCCCAATTGATGTTAGTTTCTTCATCAAAGCGTGCTTTAATTTCTACCACTACTAGCACCTCCTTACCACGTCGTACCGCTTCTTGCAGCAAATTAAACATTCGCATATCACTACCGGTACGATAAATGGTCTGTCGAATCGCTAGAACATCAGGATCATGGACCGCTTCATGCAAAAATTGAATCACTGCATCAAAGCTTTCATAAGGGCGATGAATCAGTACGTCACCCTTTTTAAGGCGATTAAAAAATGACTCGCCGTGATTGATTTGCTTAGGCCAAGCAGGTTTATATGGTTCAAAAGTTAAGCTGGGGCCTTGTGCTAAGCTAATCAACTGAATCAAACGCCCCAAATTTACTGGTCCTTGCACATGGTAGAGCGAGGCTGCTGGCAATTTAAACTCTGCCAATAAAAATGCTGACAAAGCTTCTGTGCAGGCTTTTGAAACCTCCAAGCGCACCGTCTCACCATAGGGTCTTTGCGCTAGCTCTTGACGTAGTGCACTAGGCAAATCACTCATATCATCTTCGTC
Source organism: Methylotenera sp. (assembly GCA_031379885.1). GTDB lineage: Bacteria > Pseudomonadota > Gammaproteobacteria > Burkholderiales > Methylophilaceae > Methylotenera_A. The sequence goes on along the minus strand of JANNFN010000096.1, from coordinate 7,963 downwards.
TAAAGCCAAATCTGAATGACGAGTTACTCTAAACTGTGAATAGCTGAGTATCTTCTTACCAGCAAATAAACCTGGTAAATGCGCGCCAATGATGCTGGTCAGTGTGACAAATTCTTGATGGGAAATCCCATTTGCAGATGAGTGACCATTTTTAGGAAGTTGAATTATCCTTGGTAACGCACGCGGCACGCGGATGATACTGACAACGGGGGTGCCGCCTTTATGCTCAGGCGCAAGCTCTACAATAAAATGCAAAGCCTTGCTGGCGACCAATGGGAAGGGGTGCGCACGATCCAGCGCTATTGGCAATAATAGCGGCTTTACATTTGCCTCAAAGTATTGCGCCACCCATTTTTGTTGATTTTTGTTACGCTGATTTCCAGCAACAATATCAATGCCTGCTTCTTTTAATGCTGGCATAAGTTCGTTATTAAATATTGTATACTTGCGATCTACCAGTGCGTGCGCTTGAGCTGAAACCTCATTAAAAGTAGTCCCAGTCACTAAGCCTTTTTTAATACCATCACGCATTGCATCTAGTTGCGCTTCCATTCGCACTTCAAAAAACTCATCTAAATTGGAAGCGACAATGCACAAATACTTAAGTCGCTCTAGCAAAGGATAATCAGACCTCTGCGCCAAAGACAGCACGCGCTGATTAAAGCCAAGAATGCTTAAATCACGATCTAAAAGATTGAGTTTGGAAGTTTTCATGTGTGGATATCTTATGACAAGTTTGCTGCTTATTTATGACAGTTTGATGAAAAATGAAATAAATATTTGCACTATTTTTTCAATATCTGCTGCAATGCCAAGCCTGCAGCAACGAAACCAAATGGTGCAGTAACGCACACGCTGGAGCCATAACCCGCACAATTTAAACCTGTAATTGCATCATTTTGACTATCGCCAGCACCCGCATGGATATTGGCCTGCAGGGCATCATTTTTGAGATCGATTGCATTAGGTTTTATTACTTGTTCATCCGAATAAACCGCCTGAATACCAAATTTTGCAGATTTTTTACTGTTGCTGGCTTTTGGGAAATGAAAATCTCTCCGCAATAAATTACGCACTTTAGCTAGTAATTTATCTCCTGTTACGTCAGCTAAATCGGCTATTTTTATTTTGGTAGCATCTAGCCGCCCACCTGCGCCGCCTGTGGTAATTAGTATAGTTTTAGTGCGTTTACAAAAATCTGCCAGCGAAACTTTGGCATGTGTATCATCAATGCAATCTAGGATGGCATCGCAATTAAAATCTAGCATTTTGGCAATATTATTTGATGTCACAAAATCTTCAATCTCTCGCACGATACAATGAGGATTGATAGCCAAAATGCGCTCATGCATGGCGGTGACTTTAGCTTTGCCTAATTCGCCATCTAAAGCGTGAATTTGGCGGTTCATATTACTTTCAGCAATGTTATCTAAATCAATCAAGGTAATTGAGCCAACAGCATTGCGCGCCAGCGCCTCGGCCGCCCAGCTACCCACGCCACCAATGCCAATCACTACTACGTGTGCAGCCTGTAGTTTTGCCAAACCAGTGCCGCCATAAAGCCGTTTTACACCGCCAAAACGGCGCTCAAAATCTACTTCGTAAGTCAACTTTCTTGCACCACTTTAAGTTTCTAAAACAACAAATGCAGCGGCCAAGTTCTTCTCATCGCTAATGCTAATATGGGTTTGCGCAATATTTTTAGTGAGTAAAAAAGCTTGTAATTCTGCAGCCAAAATCAACCTAGGTTTGCCTAAATCATCGTGAGAAACTGCGATATTTTGAAACGTAGCTGGCGCGCGTAAACCTGTACCAAGCGCTTTTGAAAACGCCTCTTTTGCAGCAAAACGTTTGGCTAAAAAGCGCGGCTTAATATGCGACTGTAAATAACTCTCCATTTCACTTTCAGCCAAAATACGCTTGGCAAAATCATCGCCAAACTGCTCTATCGAAGCCTCAATACGAGCGACTTCAACAATATCTGTACCAATACCGAAAATCATCTATCCTAAACCAGACGCGGCTTCTTTCATAAGCACTTTCATCTCTGCAACCGCATTATCCCAACCTACAAAAATTGCATGGGCAACAATCGCGTGGCCAATATTTAGTTCTTCCAGTCCTGGAATCGCCGCGATTTCATGCACGTTGTGATAATGCAAACCATGCCCTGCATTCACGACCAACCCCAATTTTAGCGCATGCGCAACCGCTAGCTTGATACGTGTTAGCTCGGCAGCTTTTGTTACTTCATCTTCTGCATCAGCAAAAGTGCCGGTATGTAGCTCTATCACTGGCGCGCCCGCTTTTTTTGAAGCGTCGATTTGCTTAATATCTGGGCCGATAAATAGTGATACGCGAATACCATTTACGGCTAATTTTTGGCAAGCAGCTTTCACTTTATCAAAATGTGCAATGACGTCCAATCCACCTTCTGTTGTACGCTCTTCACGCCGCTCTGGCACAAGGCATACATCCTGAGGCTTCACTTTACAAGCAATCGCAATCATTTCATCCGTTACCGCACACTCAAGATTCATGCGGGTTTGCAACAAGCCGCGTAGTGCGTAGACATCAGCATCCTGCATGTGTCGTCTATCTTCACGCAGATGCAGTGTAATGCTATCCGCGCCAGATTGCTCGGCACGTAGCGCGGCTTGCACTACGCTGGGATATTTAGTACCTCGCGCCTGACGAATCGTCGCAACATGGTCGATGTTTACACCTAATTTAATCATTTAGCACTTCTCTAAAGTTCTTGTAAATCAATAAGTAACTGCCTTGTGTGTAAAGGCTTATCGCCCAAATAATGCGTTAACAAGTAGCGCATCAATTGCTTACTTTGACTCTGTGTCGCGCTATCTGCATAATCGTCACGCGCCATATCCAGCAAAGTTTTACCACTCAATTGTACGCCATTTTTGGTTGCACTCAGCGCACAAGCCCCATACTCTGCCTCATAGCGATAAGTTTTAGCTGCTGCAATTTCAATATCATTTTCGTCCAACAACAAGGGTACGGCATAACCCATTTCTTGCAGTAATTTCAGCTCAAAACGCCGCAATGTAATGGCTAAGTTATCGTCTGTGGCTAAAGTTTTAAGCGTTGCATTGTAATATTCGAACAGTGTTTCGTGCGCGTCTTCGCGAGGTAACAACCTTAGTAACAATTCGTTCATATAAAAACCGCACATCAACGCCTCACCTTTAATAAGCGTTAAACCTGCATCCCAATCTAAACTATGCAACGTTTTAAGTTCATTTTTACCTGACCACGCGCCCGCAAGCAGTTGAAACGATTGCAACATGCCACGCATGGCAGAGCGCGGCCTGCGTGCACCTTTTGCCACCGCGGCAATGCGCCCAAACTGCTGACTAAACAACTCCACCACAAGGCTAGTTTCTTTAAATGGGTAAGTATGAAGCACGTAAACGGCTTGGTTATCTTGACGATGTGAATCTGTTCTAACCACCATGATTAATCGAGCTCAGCTAGACTTTGTAAAACCTCGTCTTCGGACTTTTGAATCAATAGTGGCACGAGCATTTTGGACGGATCATCGGCTGAAAATAATATCATTGCATATTTAATTTCATCTTCTGCATGCACTGGCGTGAACTTACCAAAGCCATAACGTGAGTTGCGCATAAGCTGCCAAGCACCCTTAGGTTCGGCGTATTCTGGCTTATCAAAATGATGTCTAATTTCTTCTGTAGGTAAACTTTTAAGCGGATAATCGCCATTATCGGCCAAAATTACCCAACCCATTTCGCCATCTTTACTGGTATTTTTTAACTGATACAGATACCAGTCGTCATCTTCATAAACTAATTGAAACACGTTGTTGATAGCACCCGTTTTTTTGTTTTTGGCAAAGTAAACGCCCTGATCATCCAGTTCAATTGGTTTGCCATAAATAGGCAGATTAAAAACATTGCTATCAGACATTGTCTATACCCTAAACTATAGCACCTAATTAATTAAATAACATAATTAAATCAATAACCTAGACTTTTTAATGCCCTTTCGTCATCGGCCCAACCGCCTTTGACTTTTACCCACGTTTCAAGATAAACTTTACTGCCAAATAATTTCTCCATATCTTGACGCGCTTCGGTAGAAATTTGCTTCATTTTCTCACCATTTTTACCAATGAGCATGGGTTTTTGACTGTCTTTGTCGACAATAATCGCAGCAAAAATACGGCGTAAGTTTTTCACCATTTCAAATTTTTCAATTTCCACTGTCACAGAGTAAGGTATTTCATCCCCCAACAATCTGAATATTTTTTCACGAATCAGCTCAGCCGCCAAAAAGCGTTCGTTTTTATCCGTCAATTCGTCCTCACCATAAATGGCTGGCTGTTCTGGTAGATGCTTGCGTGTTTCCGATAATAACTCATCTAAATGCAGGCTTTTTTTCGCGCTCACGGGAATAATGCCGACAAATGGATGAAGTAAATCAAAGTCCTGAATGAGTGGTAGCAAGTTATTTTTGTCGCCCATTAAGTCAGATTTATTGACCACCAAAAAAACTGGCTTATCCTTGGGCAGCAAACTCAGCACTTTTTTATCCGCATCTCCCAACTTCATCGGCTCAATCACAAACAGCACAACATCCACTTCTGTCAACACTTGCGTGACAGTTTTATTGAGGCCTTTGTTCAGCGCGTTCAAGTGTTTTTGTTGAAATCCAGGCGTATCCACAAAAATAAACTGTGTATCTGCAGTCGTGTGAATGCCCAACAAACGATGGCGGGTCGTTTGCGCTTTACGCGAAGTAATCGCTAATTTCATGCCCAAAATATGGTTGAGTAACGTCGATTTACCTACGTTTGGTCGGCCAACAATGGCGACGGTGCCACAACGATATTTATTCGAGTCTTGTGTCATTTACCTATTTTTTACTTTCAGTTATTTTTTCAAGTGCCAATTGTGCAGCCTGTTGTTCTGCAATTCGGCGACTTGTGCCTTCGCCAAAACTTGTAATATTGAGCTTTTCTACAATACATTCTATTTTAAAATTTTGAGCGTGCGCTTCCCCGTCGATTGAAATCACTTTGTAGTCTGGCAAATCTACTTTCTTGCCCTGTAGATACTCTTGTAACTGTGATTTTGCGTCTTTATCTATCGTTTTGGGATCAATATTAACAAGTTTTTCTTCGTATAATTTAAGTACTAGCGCCTCTGCGGCAGAAAATCCACCATCTACATATACCGCACCAATAATGGCTTCCAGAGCATCTGCTAATATAGAGGGTCGGCGCCATCCTGCACTCTTTAGTTCGCCTTCACCCAATTTCAACGCATCGCCAATGTTCATACTCAAGGCAATTTCTGACAAGGTAGACTCTTTCACCAATTGTGCCCGTAAACGGCTTAAATCACCTTCTGGTAATTTTGAAAAACGAATATATAGTTGGTTGGCGATAATGAAATTAAGCGCGCCATCGCCCAAAAACTCTAAGCGCTCGTTGTTAATGCCGCTAAAACTGCGGTGCGTGAGCGCCTGTGTAAGTAATGCAGGTTTTTTAAATTGATAACCAATGCATTCAATAAGATTATCTTTAGCAATGCTATCTAATGACATGCTACCAATGGCTTATTTTGCTGTTGTCGCATGAAAATCTAAAAGCACGCTTGCATTCGCTACAATCGGAATGGTTACTTGATAATCTGCACTAACGACGTTACCAGATTCACCTTTTTCAATCACTAAATCTGAACCTTTAACAACGGTAACATAACCGATATCAGCCCCGTGATCGAACTCTTTAATAATATCTTTTTTGCTCATTTCGTTAAAATTAGACTCAGCACCAATTTTAGCGATAATTTTTTTCACCCCGAAGAACTCAATATATGCTGGAGTGACTTTAATACCAACTATCGCTATACATACGCCTGCTGCTATCACTAGCACTAAGCCAATAAATGTGATGCCTTTTTGTTTGCTTTCTGTTTTGATTTGCATATCACCACTCCCTTAATGTATTGAATTGCCAATTCTGCCAAATTTATCAAAATTAAACCAGATGAAAAATGCCTTTCCAACCAAGTTATGTTCAGGCACAAAGCCCCACACACGGCTGTCAGCGCTGTTATCACGGTTATCACCCATGGCAAAGTAATTGCCTTCTGGCACAGTGATCGTCTCGCCATCCTGTAGTTTAGCACCTGGCGCATCTGTGTTGTATTGATTAGGGATATCGTGAATCAAAATATCGTGCTGCACATCACCTAATTGTTCTTTTGAGCGACGTGCGCTGATAATATTTGCACCTTGCATTTCATATTCGTAATTATCTTCAAACTTTACATCCAATATTTTTCCATTAATAATCAATCGTTTATCCTGATATTGAATTTTATCGCCTGGCAAGCCAACTACGCGCTTAATGTAATCAATCGTCGGTTCTGGCGGATAATGGAACACAAATACATCGCCGCGTTTTGGGTGGTTCATCTCAAAAAAAGTATTATTTAAAATCGGCACGCGCAAGCCATAAGTAAATTTATTCACCAAAATATAATCACCCGCCAATAGTGTTGGCATCATCGAGCCTGATGGAATTTTGAATGGCTCCACTAAAAATGAACGCAGCGTAAACACCAGCAATATCACTGGGAAGAAACTTTTGGCGTATTCCACATACCAAGGTTCTGCTTGGTCTGCAGGCCTGTTTTTGTGAAGAATGATAATATCTAACAGCCAAATCAAGCCTGTGATGAGTAAAATAACCACCATAAATAATGCAAAATACATATCTATTTAACCCTTAAACTTACTTATCTTCAACTCGTAAAATAGCTAAAAACGCTTCTTGTGGAATTTCCACATTACCCACTTGTTTCATGCGTTTTTTGCCTTCTTTTTGCTTATCTAACAATTTGCGCTTACGCGAAACATCGCCGCCGTAGCATTTTGCAATCACGTTTTTTCGCATCGCTTTCACAGTTTCACGCGCAATAATATTAGCGCCAATACTGGCTTGAATCGCCACATCAAACATTTGGCGCGGAATTAGCTCGCGCATCTTCTCTGCCACTTGGCCGCCACGGTAACGGCTGTTGGCGCGGTGCACAATCAAACTCAGCGCGTCAACACGCTCGCCGTTGACCATAATATCAAGTTTTACTAAATCTGCTGCACGAAACTCTAAAAACTCGTAATCCATTGATGCATAGCCACGCGAAACAGATTTTAACTTGTCAAAAAAATCCAACACCACTTCATTCAGGGGCATTTCATAGCTTAACATCACTTGCCTACCCATGTACTGCATGTTTTTTTGTATGCCGCGCTTGCCATTGCACAATGTCATCACTGGGCCGACATAATCTTGCGGCATCAATAAGTGCACATTAATCACTGGCTCGCGAATTTCTTCAATACGCGACATATCGGGCAAACGCGAGGGGTTTTCAATTTGTTGTATGGTGCCGTCTTTCAGTAGCAGCTCATAAACCACTGTCGGCGCGGTGGTAATTAAATCCATGTCGTACTCGCGCTCTAGCCGCTCTTGCACGATTTCCATATGCAGCAAGCCTAAAAAGCCGCATCTAAAACCAAAACCCAGCGCCGTTGAGTTTTCTGGCTCAAATAACAAGCTTGAATCGTTCAGACTCAGTTTTTCCAGCGCGGTTCGTAACGCTTCAAACTGGTTCGATTCCACTGGATATAGTCCCGCAAATACTTGCGGCTTCACCTCTTTAAAGCCTGCCAGCGGCTCTGCAGCGGGTTTATCGGTATGCGTGACCGTGTCGCCTACTTTAGCATCTTCTAGCGATTTAATGCCCGCAATAATAAAGCCAACTTCGCCTGCTGAGAGTGAAGTTTTTTGCAAAGATTTCGGTGTAAATACGCCCACTTGCTCGCACAAATGTTGCGCACCAGTCGCCATCAGGCGAATTTTTTCTTTTGGTTTCAACACGCCATCAATCACGCGCACCAACATCACCAC
>JANNFN010000089.1:0-41107 GCA_031379885.1 Methylotenera sp. | reverse complement strand
CTGCGATCTTTGGTGACAATAGTCCAGCCATCTGGCAATTGTTTTATATCTCGCTTACCTGCATTAATCATGGGTTCTATGGTAAAAATCATTCCTTCGCGCATCTTTAAGCCTGCGCCAGGACGTCCATAATGTAATATCTGCGGTTCTTCGTGAAATTTTTTGCTGATGCCGTGTCCGCAAAATTCACGCACCACGCTGTAGCCATTACCTTCTGCAAAGCTTTGTATCGCGTGACCAATATCGCCTAAAGTAGCTTCTGGCTTCACTTGACGAATGCCCAACCACATAGCTTGATAAGTAATTTCACTCAATCTTTTGGCTTGAATTGAAGCCTCACCCACAAAAAACATACGCGACGTGTCACCGTGATAACCGTTTTTTATCACAGTCACGTCAATATTTACAATATCGCCATTTTTAAGCACTTTTTCACCTGGCACACCATGACAGATTTGGTGGTTCACTGAAGTGCATATAGATTTAGGGTAAGGCGTATGGCCATCTGGCGCATAATTTAACGGCGCTGGAATCGCTTGTTGTATATTGACAATGTAATCATGACAAAGCTGATCGAGCTTTTCGGTGGTGACATTGTGCACAACAAAAGGCGTAATATAATCAAGCACCTCCGAAGCAAGCTTGCCTGCAATGCGCATTTTTGCGATGTCATCCGCGTTATTTATTGTGATTGCCATGGCTTGTAATGTTCAAACGTTTCAATGCTGTATTTTAGCATAGCCAATTTTAAGTGAACTCGACAATCCAATGGTAAGCGCTACTTTTATGGCGTTTTTTAGCGTTTTTAAACCTAAGTTCGTCATTTATTGTATTAGCTACCAAAGGAAAATGTTAAATGACCTCAATACTTACAGATACAACTAATATAAAAACTTGGGTTGAATTTATCAGTACTGCTGATATTCCCGTGCTTAAGCAAACTGCGCGCGAAATCGTACACTTACAAGAGGACGAGGATAAATTGAGCGCACGCGCAATAACGAGTGCTGTGCTAAATGATCCGATGCTGGTGTTTAGAGTGCTCAGTTATTCGCAAAAGCATAAAAGCAGACACCAATTGCAGGATTTATTACAAGTCGAGCAAGCGATACTAATGATGGGAACCACCACGTTTTTTCGTGATATTCCAGCCAGTTTTTTAGTGGAAGATACACTGAAAGACAATCTCACCGCATTAACACACTTGCTAAGGCTCATAAGGCGCGCACATCGTGCCGCGCATTTTGCGGCAGATTGGGCCACGCATCTGGCGGATCTGCATGCTGAGGAGGTGCGTATTGCGGCCCTCTTGCACGATTTATCTGAAATGCTAATGTGGTGTTTTGCGCCAGACAAAATGAATACCATCCACAATATGCAACATGCCGATAAAACTTTACGTAGTCAGGTTGCACAGCAAGAAGTGTTAGGTTTTAAATTGCATGATCTGCAAAAAGAATTGGTAGAAGTGTTTCAATTACCGCCGTTACTTTCTAAACTGATGCAAGATGAAGCATCGGGCGAGCAGCGCGTTAGAAATGTCACGTTAGCAGTTAATCTTGCGCGTCATTCGGCCAACGGTTGGGACGATGCGGCTTTGCCAGACGATTATCATGATATTGCCGAGTTTTTGCGCATGGACATTGGTAGAGCCAAACGTATTATTGGCGTACCTGATGATGTTTCAAACACAGAAGATTAAACTAGCAAACTCAATTAGTTAGTGGTATTATTCGCCCTCTGCAATTTAGCAGAAAATAACTACGTCATCCCGTACAGGGTGTTTGCAGCTTGTAAATTAAGCTTTGAATATTGTGGATGAATGTAAATTTAACCCTTACATGGAGTAATACAATGTCAGTTACTATGCGTCAAATGCTTGAGGCCGGTGTTCACTTTGGCCACCAAACCCGTTATTGGAACCCGAAAATGGCAGAGTACATTTTTGGTGACCGCAACAAAATTCATATTGTAAACCTTGAAAAAACCTTGCCACTATTTGAAGATGCGCTCAAATACACGCGCACATTGGCAGCCAACAAGGGCCGTATTTTGTTCGTAGGCACTAAACGCCAAGCGCGCGATATCGTTAAAGAAGAAGCGCAGCGCGCTGGCTGTGCTTATGTGAATCATCGTTGGTTGGGCGGTATGCTCACCAACTTTAAAACTGTAAAACAATCCATCAAACGTTTGCATGACTTTGATGCAATGTTATTAGATGGTAGTTTAGAAAAATTCGGTAAAAAAGAAGCGCTTGGTTATAAACGCGAAATTGAAAAATTAGAGCGTTCAATTGGCGGCATTAAAGAAATGGGCGGCTTGCCAGACGCAATTTTCATTATCGATGTGGGCCATGAAAGCGGTGCGATCACTGAAGCAGCTAAATTAGGCATTCCAGTCATCGGCATTGTGGATACAAACAACTCTCCAGACGGCGTGGCTTACGTGATTCCAGGTAATGATGACTCTAGCCGTGCGATTCGTTTATATGCGCGTGGTATTGCCGATGCAGTGTTAGATGGTCGCGCGAATGCAATTACTGAGATGGTAAAATCTGCAAAAGAAGAAGAGATTGTAGAAGTGGCTAGCGTAGCTGAAGTTGCAGAAGCTGCCGCCGAGTAATTAATCCAGATTAAAACCCAGGTAAAAAGGGGCTGTGTGCCCCTTTTGCTATTAAAAAAATTAAGTTTTAGGAGCTAAAGAAATGGCCGAAATTACCGCAAGCATGGTAAAAGAGTTACGTGAGCGCACCGATGCGCCAATGATGGATTGCAAAAAAGCATTAACCGAGGCCGAAGGCGACATGACACGTGGTGAGGAAATCTTACGTGTACGTTTTGGCAACAAAGCCAGCAAGGCTGCAGGCCGCGTGGCTGCTGAAGGTACAGTAGGTGTTTCCATCAGTGCAGATGGTAAAACGGGTGCGATGATTGAGGTGAACTCAGAGACAGATTTTTGCGCAAAAAACGAAGATTTTTTAAAGTTTGTAGGCGAATTAGCCACTTTGGTTTCTGCTAGTAATGCAGCGGATATTGCAGCAGTAAGTGCATTGGCGATGCGTGGCGCAACAGTTGAAGAAACTCGTGCGCAATTGGTTGGCAAAATTGGTGAAAATATCACAACACGTCGTTTTGTAAAAATCAATGCAAAAGGCAAACTCGCTAGTTATATTCACGGTAGCAAAATTGGCGTATTGGTCGATTTAGTTGGTGGTGACGATACATTGGCTAAAGATATTGCCATGCACATTGCCGCCGCTAAACCAAAATCATTGGATGCTAGTGGCATTTCACAAGACTTAATCGATGCTGAACGTCGCGTAGCCATTGAAAAGGCCAAGGAAGCAGGTAAACCAGAAGCCATGTTAGAAAAAATCGCCGATGGCACAGTACAAAAATTCTTAAAAGAAGTGACTTTATTGAGTCAGGTTTTTGTTAAAGATGACAAATTTACCATAGAGTCATTGTTGAAATCTAAAAACGCATCAGTAGCATCGTTTACAATGTTTGTGGTGGGCGAGGGCATTGAAAAAGCTGTGGTGGATTACGCAGCTGAAGTCGCTGCCGCAGCAAAAGTGTAATAGCACTAAATTAAAAAGTGGACATTGAGTCCACTTTTTTTTCGCCTAAAGTTGGACATCTTTGCTTAAAAATTTAGGTAAAAACACCCAGTTTGTGATTAAATAAGCAAACTTAAATTTCAAGGAAAAATATGGCTAAACCCGCCTACAAACGCATTCTACTTAAGCTCTCAGGCGAAGCGTTGATGGGTGATGATGCATATGGTATTAACAGAGATACCATCACCAATATTGTAGAGCAGATTAAAGAAGTGGTTGATTTAGGCGTTGAAGTGGGCGTTGTGATAGGTGGCGGTAATATTTTTCGTGGTGTAGCACCAGCTGCAGCGGGTATGGATAGAGCTACAGCTGATTATATGGGCATGCTGGCGACGGTAATGAATGCGCTAGCGCTGCAAGATGCCATGCGCTATATCGGCGTGGAAGCGCGAGTGCAAAGCGCGCTGGGCATAGAGTTTGTCGAGCCTTATGTGCGCGCAAAAGCTTTGCGTGCGCTTGAAAAAGGCCGTGTGGTGATATTTGGTGCAGGCACAGGCAACCCGTTTTTTACTACAGATACCGCCGCCGCCTTGCGTGGCATGGAAATTGATGCAGACATTGTGCTTAAAGCCACCAAAGTGGATGGCATTTATACTGCTGACCCCAAAAAAGACAGCAAAGCCACACTTTATGAAACAGTGTCATTTGATGAGGCGATAGCCAAAAATCTTAAAGTGATGGATGCAACAGCCTTTACACTTTGCCGCGATCAAAAACTACCTATCGCAGTGTTTAATATTTTTAAAATTGGGGCGCTTAAACGGGTAGTCATGGGCGAAAAGGAAGGGACCAGAGTTACAGTTTAGGCGTCAATGTTTAAAAAGATATTTTGGAGTAAGAAATGTTAGAAGAAATTAAAAAAACGGCAGATGCCAAAATGCAAAAGTCGCTAGAAGCGTTAAAAAATGACTTGGCAAAAGTGCGAACAGGTCGTGCTCATACTGGCTTATTAGATCATGTGATGGTGGAGTATTACGGCTCTATGGTGGCGGTTAATCAAGTGGCTAATGTGAATTTGGGTGACGCACGTACTATTAATGTGCAACCTTACGAAAAAAACATGATTGGTAAGGTGGAAAAAGCCATTCGCGATTGCGATTTAGGCTTAAATCCTGCCACCAATGGCGATTTGATTCGCGTGCCAATGCCCATGTTGACAGAAGAACGCAGACGCGATTTAACTAAAATTGTACGTAATGAGGCGGAAGGCGCTAAGGTAGCGGTTCGCAATATCCGCCGTGACGCCAATGATGCGCTAAAGAAATTACTAAAAGACAAAGAAATCAGCGAGGATGACGAACGTCGCGCTCAAGATGAAGTGCAAAAAATGACCGATAAAGCAGTGATCGAAGTCGATAAGTTATTGCAAGCTAAAGAAATTGATTTGATGGCGGTATGATTTTAAGGCTGTCTAAGTGAGATTATTCTCTAGCTCCACGCAAACTATTCCAGACTCTGGCGAAATTCCGAATCATATTGCAGTGATTATGGATGGTAACGGACGTTGGGCCAGAAAGCGCTTCCTACCTCGTGTTGCAGGACATAAGCGCGGTGTAGAAACAGTGCGTGATTTGGTCAAACAATGCGCATTGCTCAATGTAAAATATCTCACTCTTTTTGCTTTTAGTAGCGAAAATTGGCGACGCCCAGATGATGAAGTATCATTTTTGATGAGCTTGTTTATGGATGCTTTGAAGCGTGAAGTACGCAAGCTGCACGAAAATAATATTCGATTAATTTTAATTGGTGACCGAAGCCGTTTTAGCCTAGAGCTAGTGGAACAAATAAAAGTTTCAGAAAAGCTCACCTCTGAGAATACTGGTTTAACTTTAACAATTGCCGCCAATTATGGTGGGCGCTGGGATATTTTACAGGCAACTAATCGCATGGTTGCCGCAAACCCCAATAAAATAGAAGCTTACACGGAAGATGACCTCACACCTTTTTTATCAATGCACTACGCTACGGAACCAGATTTATTTATTCGCACTGGTGGGGAAAAGCGCGTTAGTAACTTTTTACTTTGGCAATTAGCTTATACTGAGTTTTATTTTACTGATACGCTGTGGCCAGACTTTAATAAAGTAGCATTTCAAGCGGCGATTAGTTCCTATCAAAAGCGTGAGCGTCGCTTTGGGCGTACTAGTGAGCAACTTACACACAATTAGCGATGCTTAATTATATGCTTAGCCAACTTATATGCTAAAAACTCGAATCATCACTGCACTGGTGTTAATTGCTGGCTTTATTCCTGCATTGTTTATGCTTTCTAACACCTATTGGGCACTCGGCATGTTGGCAATATCATTACTCGCTTTGTATGAATGGGCTAGCATGATTAAACTGAGCTCAACTCAGAAAAATGTTTACTTACTTACAGCAGCCATTGCCGGCCTTTTGATCGTGCCTCTGATTGAGCGATATGGCTTTCATTTGTTCTTTTTTAAATCACTAATTGTATTTTTTGTGACTGCATTATTTTGGCTGTTGATTGTGCCTATCTGGCTTGGTACAAGGTGTACCATTAATAGTAAACTGGTAATGGCAACCTTAGGATTGGTGTTAATGGCGCCGCTTTGGCTAGCTTTAGTATGTGCCAAAGGTGCAGACCCATGGCTACTGCTTTGCCTTTTGGCGACTATTTGGATAGCCGACAGTGCGGCCTATTTTTCAGGTAAAAACTTCGGTAAACACAAACTTGCGTCCATGATTAGTCCTGGCAAAACATGGGAAGGCGTATTTGGTGCATTAATCGCCGTGACTTTATTTGGTGCAATTTTGTATGTTGGCTTTGATGTTAAAAGCCTCGCTATTTTTCCCGCGTTATGGATTATTACTGGGTTTGGAGTAATTGGCGATTTGTTTGAATCGATGATTAAACGTCAAGCTAATATTAAAGATAGTGGAGATTTGTTACCTGGGCACGGCGGAATTTTAGATCGTATTGATGGCATTATCCCTAGTTTGCCAATCGCGATTTTGATGATTTATCTGTATAACTACGCGAGTAATTTTTTCGGAGCAATGGGCTAATTGAAAAACGTCACCATTCTAGGTAGCACTGGCACCATTGGATTACAAACGCTTGATGTAATTGCTCGCCATACTAAAGAATATAAAATTTACGCACTTGCGGCTAATTCCAATGTGGATGGTCTTTTAAAGCAATGTCTGCAATTTAAACCTGAGATTGCAGTGCTACTAGATGAAAAAGCAGCACTTGATTTACGTGCAAAACTAAAAGTGCACAACAGCAAAACAGAAGTCACATCTGGCATGATAGGGCTTGAACAAGTTTCCAGTGATTCAAAAGTAGATATTGTGATGGCAGCTATTGTAGGCGCAGCTGGCCTGAGGCCTGCCATGGCTGCAGCTCGTGCTGGTAAGCGCATATTACTTGCCAATAAAGAAACGCTAGTAATGGCAGGTAGCTTGTTTATGCAAGCTGTTACAGAAGGTGGGGCAACACTGTTGCCAATTGACAGTGAGCATAATGCGATTTTTCAGGTAATGCCGCCAGAAACCTTACAGCACCTGGCTGATGGCGGAGTAAGAAAAATTATTTTGACCGCTTCTGGAGGCCCATTTAGAAAATTTTCTGCGCAAGAGCTAGCAAACGTTACGCCTGAACTTGCGCTAAAACATCCTAATTGGGTCATGGGGGCGAAAATCACTATTGATTCTGCAACCCTGATGAATAAAGGGTTAGAGGTTATTGAGGCGCATTGGTTGTTCAATGCCAAACCTAGCCAAATTGATGTGGTCGTGCATCCACAAAGCATCATTCATTCAATGGTGGAATATATTGATGGTAGCGTGTTGGCACAGTTAGGTAACCCCGATATGCGTACGCCGATTGCTTATGCGCTAGGTTATCCAAATCGCATCGAATCTGGCGTTTCTTCACTAAATTTTTTAGAAACAGCTAAATTAGAATTTGAAGCGCCAGATGTTAAACGTTTTCCTTGCCTGCAATTGGCTTATGATGCAATGAATATCGGCGGCACAGCCCCTGCTATACTTAACGCGGTCAACGAGGTAGCAGTAGGTGCATTTTTAAATAAACAAATTCGTTTTTTAGATATTCCTGCCTTAATAGCCAAAGCGCTCGATACCATTAAAACAGCACCAGTCAGCTCACTAGAGCAATTGATTGCCATAGATAATGAAGCGAGAAATTTTGCACATATCGAACTGAATAAGGTTGATGCCAGAAGATTGTTAACAGCATGATGACGTTGGTTGCATTTGTTGTCACAATCGGCATATTAGTGAGTATTCACGAATATGGCCACTTTCAAGTGGCGCGTTGGGGCGATGTAAAAGTGTTGAAATTTTCAATTGGTTTCGGTAAGCCGCTATGGCAAAAAACATTCGGTAAAGATAAGACGGAGTTCGTATTGGCGGCAATTCCTCTTGGCGGCTACGTTAAGATGCTTGATGAAAGAGAGCTTAAGGATGAAGGAACCCCACATTCTTATTCCGAAACTGACTTGCAGCGTGCTTTTAATAGACAAAATGTGTCAAAGCGGATTGCCATTGTGTTGGCTGGGCCTGTAGCTAATTTACTGCTGGCCATTGTATTGTATTGGGGTTTGTTTATGTTAGGTGTCACTGGCATGCGCCCCATTATTGGCGTGGTAGAAGACAATGGTTTGGCGGCACAAGCCAGTTTAAAATCTGGTGAAATCATTCAAAAAATAGCTGGTAAGCAAGTGTTTACTTGGCAAGAAGCGCGCTTGGCATTGCTAGAAGAGTCGTTAGAAAATAAAAGCGTTGAGATTGAAGCAACTAATAACAATAATGAATTGCTTCAACATACGCTCAGTTTCGAGGGTATTGATAACGATGCTGAAATTGATGTACTAAAAAAAATAGGTTTAGAGCAGTTCATACCAAATATTCCAGCCGTGGTTGGTGAAATAGTAGCTAATAGCGCCGCCGAAAAAGCGGGTTTTAAGCCTAATGATAAGATAGTGCGTGTTGATAACGTTGATGTGAGTGATTGGGAACAAGTAGTCAATATCATTAAAGATAGCCCAAATAAAAAACTGAAATTTGAAATTGAGCGCGAGCAAAAAATAATACAGATTGCGGCAATTCCAGAAGCGATCAAAGAGAATAATAAAACGATAGGTAGAATGGGCGCTGGCGTAAACCTTGATAAAATTGAGTTAGATAAGCTATTAATAACATTAAACTATTCACCATTTATCGCTTTACAAAAAGCGATTGCTAAAACTTGGGATACTTCGATATTTAGTTTGAAAATGCTGGGTAAAATGATCACAGGAAAAGTATCGATTAAAGGCATTAGTGGCCCAGTTACCATTGCGACATTTGCTGGTGAAAGCGCAAGTTTAGGCTTAAAAACTTTTTTAGGCTTTTTAGCTTTAGTGAGTATTAGCATTGGCGTACTCAACCTTTTGCCAATACCAGTGTTAGATGGCGGCCATTTGATGTATTATATAGCTGAGATTTTTAAAGGTTCGCCAGTTTCTGAAAAGACAATGCTGGTCGGACAAAAAATAGGCTTTGGATTACTAGGTTTACTCATGATGATTGCATTATTTAACGACTTTAATAGATTAATAGCGGGATAGTAATTTGTTTAAAACTCGCTATATTTCAACACTAGTTATTGCGCTATTCAGCCATCATGCGATGGCGCTTGAACCTTTCGTCATTAAAGACATCCGTGTAGAAGGCTTGCAGCGCACTGAGCCAGGCACGATATTTACTTACTTGCCAGTACAAGCAGGCGATGTAATGTCTGACGAAAAAGCTACGCAAGCAATTAAATCCCTCTATAACACAGGTTTTTTTAAAGATGTGCGTATTGAGGCTGATGGCGATGTGCTAGTTGTGACAGTGCAAGAACGTTCAGCTATCGCTAAAATAGATTTTAGTGGTAATAAATCATTCCCATCTGACAAAATGACCGAAGGCCTAAAGCAAATCGGTATTTCGGAAGGTTTGATATTTGACAAATCGCAACTAGACCGTGCCGAGCAAGAAATTAAACGCCAATATTTAGCGCAAGGCAAGTACGGAGCTACGGTTAAAACCGTAGTTTCACCACTTGAACGTAACCGAGTAGCTGTGCGCTTTGAAATTGAAGAGGGTGTTGTTGCTAAGATCCGTGATATTAATATTGTTGGCAATAACGCATACACTACAGATGATTTGCGCGCTGAGTTTTTACTGACTACGCCTAACTGGATGAGTTGGTGGAACAAAGATGATCAGTATTCTAAGCAAAAACTCACTGCTGATTTAGAGGCGCTGAAGTCGTTTTATATGAATCAAGGTTACCTAGAATTTTCGATTGATTCGACACAAGTGTCTATTTCACCTGATAAGCAAGACATTTACATTACTGTGAATGTGACTGAAGGCGAAAAATACACCATCAGTGATGTAAAACTAGCTGGTGAGTTACAAGTGCCAGAAGAAGAATTAAAGCCTCTAATTAAAATCAATAAAGGTGATACATTTAATCGTCAATTGGTCACAGAAACAAGCAAAGCGATTGGTGATAGGTTGGGCAATGAAGGTTATGCCTTTTCTAACGTTAACGCGATCCCTGAAATTAACAAAGAAGATCATACCGCAGCTTTTACGTTTTTTGTAGACCCAGGCAAGCGCGTGTATGTGCGTCGCATCAACTTAACTGGCAATACACGTACGCGAGACAATGTATTGCGTCGCGAAATGCGCCAGCTTGAATCCGCTTGGTATGCAGGAGATAAAATTAATCGTTCCAAGGAACGTTTAAACCGTCTCCAATACTTCGATACTGTTGATGTTGAAACACCTGCAGTACCAGGTACAACGGATCAAGTTGATGTCAATATCAATGTGACAGAAAAATCCACTGGCAGCATTCAATTCGGTGCAGGCTTATCTAGTAGTGAAGGTGTAGTATTAGGGATAACGGTCAATCAACCTAATTTCTTAGGTACTGGCAACCAGGTTTCTGCGCAAGTCAACACTGGTAAGGTGAATACCACTTATTCATTGTCATATACAGACCCTTACTTTACCCCCGATGGCGTTAGCCGCGGCTTTGATGTGTATAGGCGCGATGTTGATACGGGCTCTTTAAATATTGGTTCATACAATAGTAAATCTTACGGAGCTGGCGTGCGTTTTGGCTTGCCACTGAGCGAGAAAGACTTTTTCTCGACTGGTTTAACAGGCGACTTTACAAAGATTGATTTGTCTAGCACTAGTCCTAAGCAATACCTAGATTTTTGTGGAAACTCTAAGGGATGCACTAGTGACTCATTACAGTTAGCCTTAGCTTGGACACATGACTCACGTGATAACACCTTGTTCCCCAACAAGGGGGTTTTGCAACGGCTAAGTGCTGAAGTTTCCTTGCCAGTGTTGGATTTAGAATACTATAAATTACAATACAAGCATACTTGGTTTAAAGATGTGACTAAAAACTTTACATTCATGCTGAATGGAGAACTGGGTTATGCCGATTCATATGGCAGTAAAGCTTACCCATTCTTTAAAAACTTTTATGTAGGCGGGGTAGACTCGGTGCGTGGTTTTGATAATGGCTCAATAGGGCCACGTGATTTTGATCCTGGCACCAATAGTGATTTTGCCGTAGGTGGTACGACACGTATTGTGGGTAACGCTGAGGTCTTTGCACCTGTTCCATTCATTAAGAGTTCTTCACAATTTCGCCTAAGTGCATTCGTTGACACAGGTAGTGTCTATGCAAACAACCAAAGTATTAATTTGGGCGATTTGAGATATTCTACAGGCGTCGGAGTAAGCTGGTTCTCGCCATTTGGACCATTAAAATTAGTGTTTGCTAAGGCCTTGAATAAAAAAGAAGGCGACCAAACACAAGTCTTGCAATTTCAACTTGGTTCACAGTTTTAGTTAAAATATTTCTATTTGATAGTAGAATGAAAGAAATTGAGTTTAGAACTCAAAACGTTAGGAGATTTGAATTGAATCAAAAGTTAAAAGCCTTTATTTTTGCTGGATTTTTGGCTTTGACAGCAAGCCTAAGTGCTAGTTTGAGCGCAGCTGAACTTAAGGTTGGTTATGTGCAAGTAGATAAAATTTTGCAAGAAGCCCCGCAAACAGCTGAAAGTGGAAAGAAACTAGAGCGCGAATTCGGACCAAAATCACAAGAATTAGATAAAATGCAGAAGCAAATTCGAGATATTGAGGCTGCACTAGACAAAGAGGGCGTTACCTTATCAGAAACAGAGCGCAGAAATAAAGAGCGAGATGCTTCGAATCTGAAAATAGAGTTTCAACGCAAGCAACGTGAGTTGCGTGAAGATATTAATCTGCGTAAAAACGAAGAGTTAGCTAGCTTGCAAGACCGCATTAATAAAGCGGTTCAAACTGTTTCAGAAACTGATGGCTACGATTTAGTAGTGTATGGTGGCGTAGCATACGCTAGTAAAAAAATAGATATTACAGATAAAGTTTTAAAGCTTTTAGGTAAAAAATAGGCTAAAAATTAAGTTTTATGGGCACTATTGATGAGTTTCAATTTATCGATTCAGCAAATCGTCGAGCAATTAGGCGGCACCATATCAGGTAATGCTGAAACGCAAATTGCTAGGGTAGGCTCACTGGCGCTGGCGCAAGCTGGCGCCATTAGTTTTTTTAACGATACTAAATATACAACAGAATTAAATAATACCGCTGCCAGTGCGGTTATTATTAAGCCTGAACATGCTGTGCTCACACATTTACCCAAGATTGTTACCGATAACCCTTACGCTTACTTTGCCAAAGTGTCGCAATTATTAAATCCTAAATACGCCGTTAACCAGGGTATACATGCAAGTGCCATTATAGCTAATACGGCTATCGTGCCTGAAAGTAGCAATGTTGGCCCGAATGCTGTGATTGAAGCAAATGTAACACTTGGGGCAAACGTAACCATTGGTGTTGGCTGTATAGTAGAACGTGATTCAAACCTTGGCGATAATACGGTGTTAGAGGCCAATGTCACGATTAAGCATGGCACACAAATAGGTAAAAATTGCCATTTGTTTTCTGGCTGCGTGGTAGGAAACGACGGTTTTGGCTATGCCGAAGAAGTTGGTGAAAATACAACTAAATATTGGGTTAAAATCCCGCAGGTGGGTCGAGTTGTTATTCATGATAATGTAGATATTGGTGCTAACACCACGATTGACCGAGGCGCAATTGATGATACGGTAATTGAAGAGGGCGTTAAGCTGGATAACCTCATCCAAATAGCGCATAACTGCCGCATTGGTGCACATACGGTGATTGCTGGCTGTACGGGTATTGCTGGCAGTGCTATCATCGGCAAGCATTGCAAAATAGGCGGTGCAGCGATGATACTTGGGCATTTAAGCATTGCTGATAACGTCACAATATCGCCTGGTAGCATGATAATGCGCTCAATTAACAAAGCGGGCACTTATACGGCGTTAATGCCGTCGCAGGAACATGACGTTTGGCTTAAAACAGCTGCAAATATTCGCCATTTAAATCAATTAACAGATAAAATAAAAACCTTAGAAGCCAATTTAGCTAAATTAACGTCTGCTCAATTAAGCTCAAACCACAAATAACCGAGAACATGATATGACTGATGCCGCGACAACAAGTATGAATATTCATGAAATTCTTGATCATTTGCCGCATCGCTACCCCTTTGTGTTGATAGATCGTGTTATTTCGATGGAACTTGGCAAGGAAATCACGGCATTAAAGAACGTAAGTGTGAATGAACCTTTCTTTCCTGGCCACTTTCCTTATCATCCAGTGATGCCAGGCGTATTGATTGTTGAAGCTATGGCACAAGCCGCAGCGATTTTGTCTTTCAAAACCATGGATATTAAACCAAGTAATGATTCTGTCTATTACTTTGCAGGCATCGATAGCGCGCGTTTTAAAAAACCAGTTTCGCCAGGCGATCAAATTATACTAAACGTAAAAATTGATCGAATTTTAAAAGGCATTTGGAAGTACACGGGTGTTGCGACTGTAGATGGAGCGGTTGTTGCAGAAGCCAGCATGATGTGTATTTTAAAATCAATAAAATAATATTTAAAATCAAATAATTAAAACTATAAGTTAAAGTAACTTATTATAATCATAAGTTAAAATTAAATGTCTATAAAAATTCACCCAACGGCAATTGTTGATGTTAAAGCTGAACTAGATTCCAGCGTAGAGGTTGGTGCGTATACCATCATTGGCGCTGGCGTTAAAGTCGGTGCGGATACCCGTATCGCTAGTCATGTTGTACTCAAAGGGCCTACTACAATAGGTAAAAACAATCAGATTTTTCAGTTTTCATCATTGGGTGAGCAGCCTCAAGATAAAAAATACAATAATGAGCCTACCACGCTGGAAATAGGCGATAACAATACGATTCGCGAGTTCTGTACCTTTAACCGCGGCACCATACAAGACAAGGGCGCGACAAAAATCGGCAACGATAATTGGATTATGGCCTACGTGCATATTGCGCACGATTGCACTATCGGCAACAGCACAATCATGGCCAATAATAGCTCGTTAGCTGGCCATGTCGATATTCACGATTATGCGATTTTAGGTGGATTTACTCTTGTGCATCAGTTTTGCAAGGTCGGTGCGCATGTTATTACCGCAGTGAATACGGTGGTGTTTAAAGATATTCCGCCCTATATCACGGCTGCTGGATACGATGCTAAACCACGTGGCATCAACGCAGAAGGCCTTAAGCGGCGTGGCTTTAGTGCAGAAACCATTATCCAGATTAAACGCGCCTACAAAGCGCTGTATCGCAATAGCTTAACATTAGAAGAGGCCAAGATTGAATTGGCCGAGATGCAAACAAAATGTAATGAAATTGCATTACTGACAGATTTTTTAAACGTTTCAACACGCGGCATCGTCCGCTAGAACATATTTACATATGCCAAAAATAGCAATAGTGGCTGGGGAAGCCTCTGGGGACTTGCTGGGGTGTCATTTAATGCGCGCTTTAAAAGCACAGCGCAAAGATTTAACTTTTATTGGCATTGCAGGCCCTAAAATGATAGGTGAGGGCGCTAAGTCATTATTTTCAATTGAAAAACTCTCAGTACGTGGCTATGTGGAGGTCATTACGCACTTGTATGGTTTGCTCAAATTACGTCGCAGTTTACTTAAACAACTATTAGCTGAAAAGCCCGATATTTTCATCGGCGTAGACGCGCCTGATTTTAATTTTTGGCTAGAACGCAAGCTCAAAAAACACGGTATTCCTACTATTCATTACGTCAGCCCTTCCATTTGGGCGTGGCGTGGTGGGCGCATGGCTAAAATCAAGCGTGCGGTGTCGCACGTGCTCGCCTTGTTTCCGTTTGAACCAGCATTATATGAAGCTGCTGGTGTGCCTGTTACCTATGTTGGGCATCCATTGGCAGATGAAATTCCGCTAAAACCAAGTAAAACGGGCGCACGCGACACACTTAAAATTGAGAAAAACAAGTGGGTCATCGCCATGTTGCCAGGTAGTCGCCAATCTGAAGTGAAGCAACATGCAGAATTATTTGTCAAAACTGCACAAATAATCAGCCAAGATAATGCACTTTTACAATCTAATAGTGTTCAGTTTTTAGTCCCCCTCATTACGCGCGAAACGCGTGCAATCTTCGAGCAGGCGCTTTATAAAGATGCGTCTCTTAATCTTGATTTGAATATTCTATTTGGTCATGCTCATGACGCAATAGAAGCCGCAGATGTAGTGCTAGTAGCCTCTGGCACAGCAACGCTAGAAGCCGCGCTGTTAAAGCGCCCCATGGTGATTACTTACCGCATGCCAACCTTAAGCTGGTGGATATTAAAACGCATGAATTATCTGCCTTATGTGGGGTTGCCCAATATTTTGGCGGGTAAGTTTGTGGTGCCTGAATTACTGCAGAATGAGGCCACACCACAAAAATTGGCCGATGCGGTTTCCTTATTGCTGGTGGATAAAATCCGCACACAAGAAATCAAACAAGAATTTACCGCGATACATCAAACTTTGAAGCAAAATAGTGCTAAAAAAGCCGCTTCGGTGATATTGAGCTACTTATAGGAACTCAAAAATGCATGCTTGGGGATGCAGTACAAGGCGCACGGAGCGGAGGAGCCGAGATAGTACGGAGTTGTACAGCGAGGTTGCGAGCACCGAGCAACGCCGTAATGCGCCCCAAGGATACATTTTATGCTAATTTGTGGTGTGGATGAGGCTGGAAGGGGTCCTTTGGCAGGCAGTGTCTATGCGGCGGCGGTGATATTAGATGTGGATAATCCGATAGAAGGCTTAGCGGATTCTAAAAAACTCTCTGAGAAAAAGCGTGATTTTTTAAGTGGTGAAATTAAAACCAAAGCGCTCGCTTGGGGTATTGCCAGTTGCACCTGCCAAGAAATCGATGAAATCAACATACTGCAAGCCAGTTTACTCGCCATGAAGCGCGCCATAGAAGCGATGCAAGCTCAATTTAATATTGCGCTAGATATGGGTGAAATATTGGTTCAGGTTGACGGTAACATATGCCCAAAAATCAGCTTGCCATGCGAAGCGATTGTGAAGGGCGATAGTAAAGTGCAAGCCATTTCTGCTGCGTCTATCTTGGCTACAGTAGCGCGTGATGCAGAGTTGTATGAGTTAGATACAATTGACCCGCAATACGGCTTTGCACAACATAAAGGTTACCCAGCACCTAAGCACTTATTGGCTTTGCAGGCACACGGCATTTGCCCGCAGCATCGCTTAAGTTATGCACCAGTAAGAGTTTTGGTGCAAAATAGTTATGCAAGGGCTTTGGATTAGCTAGCTTCCCAAATACAATTAGCATTGTATTCACCCATAAACCAAACACGCTCAAAAGGGTGGTTCAATGACCCTACCCATGAAAGTATTTTGCTGATAATAATTTCCTCGGGCGTAATTACCAACAAATCATTGTATACAAGCAGTTCAATTGGGTAAGTGCTTTGATATGTACTATTTAGTTTTTTACGAATGATGCGCTCGGTTGGATCCGAAGTGCTAAATGAATATTCTCCCTCTTTAGCATAACCTGCATTAACTTTTGCAATTTGTGGGTCAGTTATAGCAACAAGTTCAAAGGCAATGTAGCCACGACTTGAGTGTTGGCATAATAGATCAGGCTCAGGTGGATTTCGACTTTCTATGCGCAACCACACATCTATTTCATTGCGAAAATCAGTAAAATTTCGAAAAACTTCACGTTCTTTTGCGGCTTTCTGTTCTATTGTCATCTTTGCCAACTAACGGTGTGTCTAAGCTAACAACAAAAACACTGTTGGTTTTTTGTTTACATCGGGTAATGTGCTTTGTTTCCATTCGCTGATGCGTTTTGTCGCTATCATTTCATCTTGCAAACTGACGTGGCAGGCAATACACAAGCGGGTATTGGCGTTGCAGGCGCTCAAAATCGCTTCTAGCATTTGCATATTGCGGTAGGGCGTTTCGATAAAGATTTGCGTCTCTTTATGCGTTTGTGCGCGTTTTTCAATTTCTTTGAGTTTTGTTGCTCGAGCGGCTTTATCTACTGGCAAATAGCCTAGAAACGCGAAGCTCTGACCGTTAAGGCCAGATGCCATCAGCGCCAATAAAATCGCGCTAGGGCCCGTTAGCGGCACTGTGCGGATGCCTTTTTGATGCGCCAATGCTACCAATTTCGCGCCTGGATCTGCCACAGCAGGGCAACCTGCCTCTGACATTAACCCAACATCGTGCCCAGCCAGCAGGGGCTTGAGTAGATTTGGTAAGGTTTTGTCGTCGGTATGTTCGTTCAATACTTCCAACTGCAACTCGCGAATGGGTTTGGTGGTTTTAATCGCACTTAAAAATTGGCGGGCTGATTTTTCATTTTCCACCACAAAATGTTCTAAATTTTGTGCGATTGCAACGACATCAGGTGGCAAACTTTTAGGCAAAAGCGCGGCGATATTGTCATCACCCAAAGTCACAGGAATTAAGTAAAGTATGCCGTATGAAGTGTTTGTAGCCATGTTGGGTATTGTACGCAATTCACCTCGCCAATTCAAAAACTGTGCCGTCATTCCCGCGAAAGCGGGAATGACCATTAAGCCAGTATTTGGCTTGTCCGTGGAATATATGCGCTAAAGCGCATTACTCACACGCCAAATCACATGCCCTGCAGCCCAATATCCATGCGGGTTGCAGAGCATATAAAATTGCTCGAAAACAAGTAATTAATACTTAACTTGCGCACGGTAAGTCAGCGTTGTGCTACCTTCAGCAGGAATATCAATCTTCCACAAAGCTAAGTGGCTATTGGCTTTGGTGTGTGGTGCACTCTCGCTCACTATCTTCCAATCGCCACCAATTGGCTCTTGCACGGTCACAGTTACTTTCTCTTTTTTAGCATTTTTAAGGGTAAGTTCATAAGCGCTCTCATACGCACTATGGCCTTTTTGTGGGTTAGGCAATAATTTAAAGTCAGTTTGTTTTTTGTCTGCGGTCACGTCAAATGCTTCGCCCAGTTTTAAACGCACAGTCTCATTTTTGGGTGTGTGGTCAATATTATCTTCGCCCACAAATTGCGCATTTCCTTTGCTGTCTTTTTTGTATACGCGTAATACGCCTTTTGGTAATGGCATGCCGAGTTTGCTGGCTTCTTTGTTATCAAACTCAATAAACACGCCCACTTTCATCTTAGTGCCGATTTCGCCATATTGGCCTGTGTAGTAGTAATCTGCACCTTTTAACACCAACTCTTTACGTGCGGGCACGCCAGAAGCAGAAAGTAATGCAACTTGCTTGGTTTGCGCTTCCATAATGTTAGTAGGGCGGTCTAGCGTGTATAAATGATATTCCAACAAGCCTTCTTCTTGCATCGGTGCGGCGGCATCTGCCATCATCACCTCGCCACGCATGGATTTTGCCATTGGGCGCATTTGCTCTTGCACGCGGTTTACATCACCTGCCACCAATTGCAACTTAGCGTTTTTATAGCTTGCGCCGCTGGTGTTGGTAAGCGTTACCCAACCAGATAAATCCAGTTGGTTTTCTTTATCGTTTAACTCGGCTACGTAATCAGCTTTCCAGCCCAATCCGCCTGTCAAATAACTTAACTCTACCGTTTGGTCTGTCGCGCCTTTATTGTTGATTTGCGTGACTAACGTTGGCCTGTCACGTAAGTTTTCTGGCACATCATCATACACAATACGACCTGGCAGGCCTGTTTCGATGCGGTTGCCTATTTTTAACACCACGCCATTATTGGCTGAAAGCACGGTGGCTTTTTCTGTAGTTTCCGCGCCTGTTGCTGGGTTGGTTTTGACGATGCTGACAGTTTTGCCGACATATTTCTCTAACATTTTTTGTGGGGTGAGCAAATCAAAATCAAAATTTTGTTCTAACAGCGTTAAGCTACCAGGCGCATTAATGCTGCGGAGTAGCGCTGTTTCTGGGCGCATTTGTGCGCTGACATCACGCAATGCCAATGCGTTTAAGCCCGTTTTAATGTTCACTTTACGTGTATCTTTAACTAAGGCTAAATCTTGGTTATAAATAGTGACCGCGACGCTTTGCTGATCATTTAACGTGCTTCTGGCTTCAATTAAATCATTGGTTAAACTGGTTCCTTGATTTTTATCCAAAGCAAAAGCCCCCGTGAAAAACGCCGAAAGAATGGCAAAAGAAATATAACGATATTTTAAACGCATAACAAATCTCCAAAAAATGTGTGAAATATCGACGCCTTGGTAGCATTGTAAATGCTTTTCATGCGCCTTAATAAGTTAAACGTTTCAGTTTGGCGACTGGGGTTAAATTTTTTTTAAGTTTTTTAAATTACGCTGACATTTTCATTTTGTAGCATAGAAATAAGCTTGATAAGCGGCAAGCCGATTAAGGCGTTTGGGTCGTCGCCCAGCATGCGCTCCATGAGTGCAATGCCTAAGCCTTCAGACTTCGCACTGCCAGCGCATTGGTAAGGCTGTTCTTTAGCTAAATAGTTTTCAATTTGTTCATCGGTAAGTTGCCTAAATTTTACTAAATAGGGCACAACTTGCGCTTGCATAGTGTCTGTTGCGGCGTTGTACAAACACAATGCGCTATGAAAAGTCACTTCGCACCCGCGCATTTTTTGCAATTGTTTGGTTGCGTTCTGATGATTGCCAGGTTTACCCAATTGCTCGCCATCGAGCGTGGCGACTTGGTCGCAACCAATGATGAGCGCATGTGGATACTCGCTACCGATTTTGCGCGCCTTTTCTTGTGCTAAGCGTAATGCGGTTTCGTGCGGTTTTTCGTCGAGCAGGGCGGTTTCATCTATTTTAGGTGCAATGCTTGTAAATGGAATTTGCAGCTTTTGCAAAAGCTGGCGCCGGTATTCTGAAGATGAGGCTAGAATTAAAGTTTGTTTCATATTTATATATTAAAGCAAAAAAACCGACAGAGTTGCTCTGTCGGTTTGTGGTTAAGTCATTATCAAATTAATCAGGTTGAATTTCAATCAATGACTCGTCAGGCGTGACTGCATCGCCTTTAGTAACGTGCACGGCAACCACAGTGCCTGTTTTAGAGGCCTGAATTTCGTTTTCCATTTTCATGGCTTCAATCACCAACACGCCGTCACCTGCAGTGACTTTATCGCCGATTTTAACTTTAACAGCTACGATAGTGCCTGGCATTGCGGTTGTGACACAGCCTGCATGGTGTGGGCGAGGGCGGCCGCTAGAGGTGGTAGATGCCTTTTTCTTGCCACTGCTTTTGCTGCCACCATTTGTAGAACCGTTGCTTGAAACTTCAATTTCATCAAGTGTTTCTACAATCACTTCTTCGGCAATACCATCCACAGAAACGTAGAATGGACGTTTTTCTTCGCCCGCGTGACCGCTGCCTGTGAGTTTGATATGGAATGTTTCGCCATGCAGTGTGACGTTAAATTCGTTCGGTGCAAAGCGCGCAGCAGAAGTATTCACAGCATCTTTGGTTAATAATGGCTCAGGTTTCAGGCTGCCCGCATTACGTTCTTGCAAAAATGTTTGACCAATATCTGGGAACATGGCATAAGTGAGCACGTCTTCCTCAGATTGCGCAATGCGCTCAGATTCGGCTTGTAATTTAACCATTTCAGGCTCTAGTAAATCGGCAGGACGACAGGTAATCACCTCTGCGTCGCCCACGGCTTGCTGTTTTACCTTTGCGTTTACTGGGGCGGGCGATTTGCCGTATTGACCAAGTAAGTAGTTTTTAACTTCGTTGGTGACTGATTTATAACGTCCGCCAGTCATCACATTCAAAACTGCCTGAGTGCCTACAATTTGTGAAGTTGGAGTGACGAGTGGAGGGTAGCCTAAATCTTCGCGTACACGCGGAATCTCAAGTAGCACTTCATCCATGCGATCCAGCGCACCTTGTTCTTTTAACTGGTTAGACAGGTTGGAAATCATGCCGCCTGGTACCATGTTCACCAAAACTCTAGTATCTACACCTGTAAAATCACTTTCATATTGCCAATATTTTTTGCGTACTTCACGGAAATAGGCGGTGATTTCTTGTAGCTTAGCTAATTCAATGCCTGTGTCATATTTTGTGCCCTGCAAGGCTGCTACCATGCTCTCGGTGGAAGGGTGGCTTGCGCCTTCTGCAAAAGATGAGTTACAGGTGTCAATAATAGAAGCACCATTTTCAACCGCTTTCATTAAGGCAATGCTAGCGAAGCCAGATGTAGCATGGCTGTGTACGTGAATAGGCAAGCTTACTGCAGATTTAAGCGACTTAACTAAATCACCTGCTGCTTGTGGTGTAAGTAAACCAGCCATGTCTTTAATGCCGATGCTGTCAGCCCCAATTTCCTCAAGCTCTTTTGCCATGGCCACAAAATAAGCATTATCGTGCACTGGGCTAGTGGTGTAAGAAAGGGTACCGATGGCGTGTTTTTTTACTTTTTTTACGGCTTTAATCGCCTCGCGCAAGTTGCGCACATCGTTTAAGGCGTCAAATACGCGGAACACATCCACACCGTTATCAGCGGATTTTTTGACGAATGCATGCACCACATCGTCAGAATAATGGCGATAGCCGAGTAAGTTTTGGCCACGCAATAGCATGTTAATTTGGCTGTTTGGCAAGGCTTTACGCAGTTTAGCCAAACGTTCCCATGGATCTTCTTTTAGGAATCGCACGCAGGCATCAAAAGTGGCGCCGCCCCAAGCTTCTATTGACCAAAAACCGATACCATCCAACTTTGCACAAATTGGCAACATGTCTTCGGTTCGCATACGCGTTGCTATTAACGATTGATGGCCGTCGCGTAAAACCAGTTCTGTGATGTGTATTTTGCTCATAAGCTTATATCTTCATTAGAATGTCTTAATTAAATACCTTCATGCGCCGCAATTGCTGCCGAAATTGCCGCAGCAAACAACTCTGGCGGCAATTCAGTTGCATAATTGGTGAGTTCAGGATGCGTTTCTACAAAACTGGTGTTGAAATTAGCATTTTTAAAGTCCGGGTGCTTCATGATTTCTTGATAATAAGGAATGGTGGTTTTAACGCCATAGACCACCATATCGCCCAAAGCGCGACGACCACGCTCAACTACGCTTGGCCAATCTAAAGCCCAAACGGTAAGCTTGGCGCACATGGAGTCGTAGTAGGGTGGAATGACATAGCCAGAGTAAATCGCTGCATCCATGCGCACACCAGGGCCACCAGGCGAGTAATAGCGTGTAATTTTACCAAAGCTAGGTAAGAAATCATTTTTAGGATCTTCTGCGTTAATGCGGTACTCCATGGCGAAGCCACGGAAGCTAATCTCGCTTTGTTTGTACTGCAAAGGCAAACCGTAAGCAATGCGAATTTGCTCTTGCACAATATCCACGCCAGTAATGGTCTCAGTCACTGTGTGTTCTACCTGTAAGCGCGTGTTCATTTCCATGAAATAAAAATTGTTATTCTGATCCAGCAAAAACTCCACAGTGCCTGCGTTTTCATAATTGACTGCTTTAGCCGCTTTAACCGCCAAGCCGCCAATATAATCACGTTGCGCCTGACTTAGTTGTGGTGACGGGGCAATTTCAATTAGCTTTTGATTGCGGCGCTGTATCGAGCAATCGCGCTCAAACAAATGGATGACATTGCCTTGGCTATCGGCCATGACTTGCACTTCAATATGGCGCGGATGCACCACGCATTTTTCTAAAAACACCTCTGGTTTGCCAAAGGCTTTGCTGGCTTCAGAAATTACGCGGTCATAATTGCTCAGCAAATCTTTCTCAGAATCACAACGTCGAATACCGCGCCCACCGCCGCCGTTAGTGGCTTTCAGCATCACGGGGTAACCAATTTTTCCAGCTAAAGCGACAGCTTCGTCTAAATCAGCTAAGTTGCCATCGCTGCCAGGCGTGCAGGGTATGCCTGCACCAGTCATGGCCTTGCGCGCTTCGATTTTATCGCCCATTTGGCGAATCACAGCTGCATTAGGGCCGATAAACTTAATTCCGCGGCGCGCACAAATTTCGGCCAACTCAGGATTTTCTGATAAAAAGCCGTAGCCAGGATGTAGTGCATCGCAACCCGCGGCCACCGCCACATTGACGATATTATGTGCATTTAAGTAGCCAGCGACAGGGTCTGCGCCCAAATTGTAAGCTTCGTCAGCCTTTTTAACGTGCAAGGCATGGCGATCTGCATCTGCATAAATCGCAACAGATTTAATACCCATTTCAGAGCAAGCGCGTACAATACGCACTGCGATTTCGCCTCGATTAGCAACAAGAATTTTTTTGAACACTGAATTGCCTTAATATCAACCAACAAACCCCAAAAGTATAACATGCAAGCCCGCTGTAAGGGACAAGTGGCATTATAAAAATATGACTGATTTATCTTTATTATCATGAAAATATGCGTTATTAACAATTTAGAGTTTGCTCAAAAACAAGAAAAATTATCTGATAATTTTGAGGCTTCTAGTTTAAAAAGGTTGGCTGAAACGCTAGTTTTACATGGCGAAAACACTGCTCCGACTACAATTCATTTTGAACTTACGGGGGATTCCAAGCGGTTTCGTCAGCCTAGTTTGCATTTACGTATCAAAACTAAATTACCCGTCATTTGTCAGCGCTGCCTAGATGAAATGCTGATTAATTTGGACTTAAGTTTCGATTATTTAATTAGCAATGAGCCAATTAATGAGCTTGATGAAAGTGATGAAATTGATTGGTTAGAAGGCAATCATGAGATGAATTTATACGAATTGATTGAAGATGAGCTACTTTTGGCGATGCCAATAGCGCCTGTACATGAAAATAATTGCAGTAAATTGAGCATGCAAAGCGGCGAAAAACCGAATCCGTTCGCCGTATTAAAAGATAAATTTAAATAAATCTATAAGCGATTGATTTACATTGAAGCGCAATTGATTTAGAATGCGCGCTTAGTTAATTTAAGCACTTATTTTTAGCAAGTTTTTGGAGTATTAACATGGCAGTTCAACAAAACAAAAAGTCACCTTCAAAACGCGGTATGCATCGCTCACATGACTTTTTAGTCAATCCTCCATTGGCCGTAGAGCCAACTACAGGCGAAACGCATTTACGTCACCACATTAGCCCAAGTGGCTACTACCGTGGTCGCAAAGTAGTGGCAACAAAAGGCGAGTAAACTCACTTTTGCTACAGCAGTTTGTTCTAACCAATGCGCCGCGCTCTCAATATAGTGCGGCGTTTGCACATTTAGTGTTTATAAACTATCGTTGACATTCGTTCAATTATTACATCTAATTCGATGATGGACATCACAATCGTAATTGACGCTATGGGAGGAGATCACGGCCCTCATGTTACCGTCCCTGCTGCGTTAAAAGCGCTTAAAGATGATGATCAACTGAATATCGTTTTGGTTGGTCTGCAAGATGCCATTCAGGCGGAACTCAAAGTACTTAAAACAAACACCAGCCCACGTTTACGCATTCATCATGCGACTGAGGTTGTGTTAATGGATGAGTCACCGCAAAGTGCACTTAAAAATAAAAAAGATTCTTCTATGCGCGTGGTGATCAACTTAGTTAAATCAGGTGAAGCCCATGCCTGCGTCAGCGCAGGTAATACTGGTGCACTTATGGCGACGGCGCGATTTGTATTAAAAACCTTGCCAGGCATTGATAGGCCAGCGATTGCAAGCGCACTACCAAGTGAAAAAGGTGATACGCATATGCTGGATTTAGGCGCAAATGCGGATTGCACACCTGAACAATTGTTGCAATTTGCCATTATGGGCGCGATGTTGGTGAGTTGCGTTGAAAATAAGCCAAATCCAACGGTTGGTTTGCTGAACATAGGCTCGGAAGACATCAAGGGTAATGAAGTGGTCAAACAAACCGCTGAATTGTTACGTGCAAGCCATCTCAATTTTTATGGCAATGTTGAGGGCGATGACATTTTTAAAGGCACGGTGGATGTGGTAGTGTGCGATGGTTTCGTGGGTAATGTTTCACTCAAAACCACCGAAGGTTTAGCACACATGATGGGCAAATTTTTAACACAAGAATTTAAAAGAAACTGGTTAACGAAAATCATGGCGCTAGGCGCAATGCCGGTATTAAAAGCCTTTAAAAAGCGCTTAGATCCTAGACTTTACAATGGTGCAAGTTTTTTAGGGTTGCGTGGCATTGTGGTAAAAAGTCATGGTGGAGCCGATGTTGTAGCGTTTAATCACGCCATTCACGTGGCGATTAAAGAAGCGCGTAGCGGCGTGTTGCAACGTATTACACAGCAATTAGAAATTGAACATATTCAGCCAGTTGTGCTTGCTGAAACAGAAAGTAACATGCAATGATTTATAGCAAAATCGCGGGTACTGGCAGTTATTTGCCAAAAAAAATCCTCAGTAATAAAGATTTAGAAAAAATGGTGGACACTACCGATGAGTGGATTTTTTCGCGCACTGGCATACGCGAACGGCATGTTGCAGCTAAAGGCGAGCATACCAGTGACTTAGCTCTGGAAGCCGCTAAAAATGCTATTACCAGTGCTGGTATAGAAGCGAATCAAATTGATTTAATCGTCGTCGCAACTACCACACCCGATAAAATTTTCCCTAGTGTTGCGACGATGTTGCAGCGTAAGTTAGGAATCGCGGGCTGCCCAGCCTTTGACGTGCAAGCGGTATGCAGCGGATTTGTCTACGCGCTTGCCACAGCAGATAATTTCATTAAGGCGGGAGGCGCTAAGTGCGCCTTAGTGATTGGTGCAGAAACGTTCTCACGCATTACCGATTATACCGATAGAGGCAATTGCATTCTATGGGGGGATGGCGCTGGCGCGGTTATTCTACAAGCTTCACAAGAGCGAGGTATCATTTCAACGCACTTACACGCTGATGGTAATTATGAAAAAATGCTGCATGTGCCACGCAAAGTTGAGGGGCAAGATACCGTGCATATGGAAGGCAACGCCGTATTTAAAATGGCCGTCAACACGCTAGACCAAATTGTCGATGAAACGCTGGCTGCCAATAACATGCAAAAGAGTGATATCGATTGGCTGGTGCCGCATCAAGCCAATATTCGTATTTTGCAAGCCACCGCTAAAAAGCTCGATATGTCCATGGATAAAGTTGTAGTGACAGTCGATAAACATGGCAACACATCTGCCGCCTCAATTCCATTAGCTTTGGACGTGGCGGTACGCGATGGCCGCATTAAGCGTGGTGATGTAGTACTTATGGAAGCCTTTGGTGGCGGCTTTACTTGGGGCTCGGCTCTCATTAGGTTTTAGAAAATATATGAATAAATTAGCCTTTTTCTTTCCTGGTCAAGGTTCTCAATCTGTCGGCATGATGTCTGGGTTTGGTGACAATCCCATTATTAGACAGACGTTTGTTGAAGCTTCTGACATTTTAGGCGTAGACCTTTGGGCAATGGCGACAGAAGCAAATGAATTGTTGAATCAAACACAACACACACAGCCTTTAATGTTAATAGCTGGCGTTGCGACATGGCGTACATACCTAAAAGCAGGTGGCCTGCAAGCCAATATCCATGCGGGTCACAGCTTGGGTGAATATACAGCGTTAGTTGCTGCTGGTGCATTAAGTTTTGCCGATGCGCTACCGCTTGTGAAGTATCGTGCTGAAGTCATGCAAAGTGCCGTGCCTGAAGGCGTTGGCGCGATGGCGGCGATTTTGGGTTTGGATGACGATACAGTACGTGTTGTTTGCGCTGAAGCGGCGCAAAATGAAGTATGCGAAGCGGTAAACTTTAATTCGCCTGGCCAAGTGGTGATTGCTGGTAACAAAGCAGCAGTTGAGCGTGGCATGGAGCTAGCGAAAGTCAATGGCGCAAAACGCGCATTGCCGCTTCCAGTCAGCGTTCCGTCGCATTGCGCATTGATGAAACCCGCCGCAGAAAAACTGGCAGAATATTTAAACAATGTGACGATTAATTCGCCGCAAATCCCAGTCATTCACAACGCAGATGTGGCTTCGTACAGTGAATCAGCTAAAATTAAAGATGCGCTTGTGCGTCAGCTTTATTCGCCGGTACGTTGGGTAGAAACCGTGCAAAAAATCTACGCAGATGGTGCAAAAAATAGCGCAGAATGCGGGCCAGGCAAGGTGCTGACTGGGCTGACAAAAAGGATAGTTTCAGAATTGCCTTGCAGTGCTTTGACATCAAACGAAGCAATCATTGAGTTTATAAATAATAATTAAATCAATTGGATAGAGAGTTTATTTAATGTCAACTGTACTATTAAATTCAGTCTTAGAAGGGCAAATCGCTTTAGTCACTGGCGCTAGCCGTGGTATTGGCGCAGCAATTGCACAAGAGCTCGGCAGGCAGGGTGCAACTGTAATAGGCACAGCAACTACAGCGGGCGGCGCAGAAAATATCAACGCTTCGTTAAAAGCGGCTGGCGTAAAGGGTTTTGGTATTGCTTTAGATGTGAATGACGCTGCACAAATCGAAACAGTTCTGGCAGAAATTGCGACTAAATTTGGCGATGTGACGATTTTAGTCAATAACGCCGGCATTACGCGCGACACTTTGCTCATGCGCATGAAAACTGAAGATTGGGATGCGGTGATTTCAACTAATTTAACTTCGGTGTATCGCATGTCTCAAGCAGTTTTGCGCCCAATGATGAAAGCGCGCACTGGCCGTATTATTAGCATTTCTAGTGTGGTTGGACACATGGGTAACGCTGGCCAAACCAATTACGCGGCGGCCAAGGCAGGCATGGCAGGCTTTACAAAATCGCTTGCTGCAGAAGTGGGCAGTCGCAATATTACTGTGAACTGTGTTGCGCCAGGATTTATTGATACAGACATGACGGCTGAGCTGCCAGAAGCCATTAAAACTAAAATGCTTGAGAATGTACCGCTAGGTCGCTTAGGCAATGTGAATGAAATTGCTGCGACTGTGGCGTTTTTAGCCAGCCCCAGCGCTGCTTATATCACGGGTGAAACCATCCATGTGAATGGCGGTATGTATTCAGCTTAACTTCTGACGTAAGTTAATTATTTTTTGTAACAAGTATTTTTTGTATTTTGGCAGAGTTTTGTTAGAATACGCACTTAGTCTTAAGGGCTAATTTTCAATTAAAGGGGTAAATAGATGTCTGACATCGAACAACGCGTTAAAAAAATTGTTGCTGAACAATTAGGTGCAAATGAGGCGGATGTTAAAAACGCATCATCATTTGTAGATGATTTAGGCGCTGACTCTCTCGACACAGTTGAGCTTGTTATGGCGCTAGAAGAAGAATTTGACTGTGAGATTCCTGATGAAGAAGCAGAGAAAATCACTACAGTCCAATTAGCGATTGATTACATCAATACAAACCTCAAATAAATTCAAAATCCATATATTAATCGGCCCTCAAAAGAGGGCTGATTTTTCTAGTAATATTAAAAACATATATGTCAAAACGTAGAGTAGTTATCACAGGCTTAGGCGTGGTTTCCCCTGTTGGCATCGGCACGTCCATCGCTTGGGAAAATCTTGTTAAGGGGCAATCTGGCATTACGCGGATTACAAAATTTAATCCGACCAACTTCAATTCGCAAATTGCTGGCGAAGTTAAAAACTTTAATGTCGAAGATTATTTGCCCGCAAAAGATGCGCGCCGCATGGATACCTTTATTCAATACGGCTTAGTAGCTGGTATTGAAGCATTTAAAGATTCTGGCATAGAAGTGACTGAGCAAAACGCAGAGCGGATTGGCGTATCAATCGGTTCCGGCATCGGAGGCTTAGGTTTAATTGAATCGACCAACGATAATTACGATGAAGGCGGTCCACGTAAAATTTCACCGTTTTTCATTCCTGGCACCATTATTAATATGATTTCGGGCAATTTAAGCATTATGTTTGGCTTAAAAGGCCCCAATGTGGCGATTGTCACTGCTTGTACCACTGGCACACACTCAATTGGTGACGCGGCGCGTATGATTGAGTATGGCGATGCAGACGTAATGGTAGCAGGTGGTGCAGAAGCCGCGATTACTGAGCTTTCTGTCGGTGGTTTTGCTTCAGCACGCGCACTATCAAACCGCAACGATGACCCAGCAACCGCAAGCCGCCCGTGGGATAAAGACCGTGATGGTTTTGTAATAGGCGAGGGCGCAGGCGTGATGGTATTGGAAGAATATGAGCATGCCAAAGCGCGCGGTGCAAGCATTTATGCGGAGCTAGTTGGTTACGGCATGAGCGCAGATGCTTACCATATGACTGCGCCGAATATGGATGGGCCACGCAGATCTATGGTGAACGCGCTTAAAAATGCAGGCATTAACCCAGACCAAGTGCAGTTTATGAATGCACATGGCACATCTACTCCATTGGGTGATGCCAATGAAACTAACGCTATTAAAGCCACTTTTGGTGATGATGCATATAAACTGGTCGTCAACTCAACAAAATCGATGACAGGGCACTTATTAGGCGGCGCAGGTGGTTTAGAATCAGTATTTACCGTACTTTCTATTTACAACCAAGTTTCACCGCCAACGATTAACATATTCAACCAAGACCCAGAGTGCGATTTAGACTATTGCGCGAATACTGCCCGCGACTTAAAAATCGAATATGCGTTAAAAAACAACTTTGGTTTTGGCGGGACTAATGGAAGCCTAGTATTTAAAAAGATATAGTTTTCAAGAAAATATAAACGGATTAAATTCGTGAAAAGCCTGCAAATTAATAGCTTGCAGGCTTTTTTATTCGCCTCGCGTGTGGTTTAATTGCAGCTCATGGCAAGCACTCATACATATTTAATTAACGGTAGTTTCGATAACACTATTTCACCGCTAGACCGCGGGTTTGCTTATGGCGACGGTGTTTTTCGTACGCTTGTGATTAGAAATGGCCTGCCCGAGAACTGGCCGCAGCACTACCAAAAACTGGTCGCTGATTGTGGTGCAATTGGGATTGTGTGCCCAAGTGCAGAATTGTTAATGAGTGATTTATTACAGTTGTTTTTGCCTGATGAAGTTGCAGTAGCTAAAATAATTGTAACGCGCGGCGAGGGCAATCGCGGTTACACGCCGCCCGCAATCACAGCGCCGACGAGAGTTGTCACCAAGTCTTCTATGCCGAAATATCCAGAGGAAAGATTTGCAAAAGGCGTCAACTTGCATGTTTGTGAAACACGCCTAGCAACTCAAACCAAGCTAGCTGGCATTAAGCATTTAAATCGCCTGGAAAATGTGCTGGCACGCATGGAGTGGAATGACCCAGCCATTGCGGAAGGCATTATGCTGGATAACGAAGGTTATGTGATTGAATGCACCGCGGCTAATATTTTCGTGTGTTTCGGTAACACCTTGATAACGCCAAGTCTTCACCAATGCGGTGTTGCAGGCATTACAAGACAACGTATTATGGAGCTAGCGCATACGCTTTCATTAAAAGTTGTCGTCGATAACATAAAATTAGCCAAATTATTTACTGCGGATGAGGTTATTATTTGTAATAGTTTATATGGTGCTTGGCAAGTGCGAAGCATTCAAAATAAAACCAATGCGCGCCAAAAAAACATCAAAACGGATGCTCTAGCAGCCAATATCCGCGGGGCACTTAGCTCTGGTATTATGCTGGCGAATTAAAGTCGATGATGAAACTCATTAAAACTGTCTTTATTCTTATTTTTTTTATAGCGATAGGTTTAAGTGCATGGCTATATTATTATGCTAAATCGCCATTACATTTAGCGCCAGAAGCACAAGAAATTACGATAAAACCTAATAGCGGTCTAAAAAGCATTGCCAATCAATTGGTCGCGCAACAAGTCATTCCGTCGGCATTTCCTTTTATTATTTTAGGTCGCTTATTAGGTAAAGAGCCCTATCTACAAGCGGGTGATTACACGCTTAACAAAAACATTAATCCTTACCAATTATTGCTGTCACTCAATCATGGCAAAGCCACGCAAGGCAGTATTACGTTTATCGAAGGTAAAACATTTAAGCAAATGCGTGAAAAACTGACAAAAAATGATGCGGTTAAAACCACTATTCAAGGTTTAAGCAATGTCGAAGTAATGCGTGTGGTGGGAAAGGGAGAAAAGCATGCAGAGGGCCTATTTTTCCCAGATACTTTTTATTTTGATCGTGGTACAGCAGATATTGTGTTGTTAAAACGTAGCTACGAAAAGATGCAAAGTAAGCTTACCGCGGCTTGGGCGACGCGTGCACCAAACTTACCATATAAAAATAGCTACGAAGCGCTGATTATGGCGTCAATCATAGAAAAAGAGACCGGGAAGGCTTCAGAAAGACCGATGATTGCTGGCGTTTTTTTGAATCGTTTACGCATCGGTATGCGCCTACAAACAGACCCAACCGTTATTTATGGTATTGGTGACAAATATGATGGAAATATTCGCCGCAAAGACTTAATGACCGATACGCCATATAACACCTATACGCGCGATGGTCTGCCGCCCACACCAATCGCCATGCCTGGTTTAGCCTCCATAGAAGCGGCGGTACATCCTGAAAAAACAAAAGCCTTGTATTTTGTCGGTAAGGGTGATGGTAGCCACGAATTTTCAAACACTTTAGTTGAACATAACCGCGCTGTGGCAAAATATCAGCTCAAGCAGTTCTCTAAAAAGAGTAATAACAAATGATGTCGAAAACAAAAAAAAGAGGTAAATTTATCACGTTAGAAGGTATGGATGGCGCGGGTAAAAGCACGCATATCCCCAATATTATTGCCGCTCTTAAAGCGCGTGGTATTGAAGTCGTTTCTACACGAGAACCAGGCGGAACAAGGCTTGGTGAGCAATTGCGTGCTTTGTTGCTACATGATGCAATGCACGCAGAAACTGAAACTTTACTGATGTTTGCAGCACGTCGTGAGCACATTGCTAATGTGATTGAGCCAGCACTTAAGCGTGGTGCTTATGTGCTATCAGATCGATTTACTGACGCCACCTACGCTTACCAGTGCGGTGCCAAGGGTGTTGCTAGCAGCAAGATTAAACAGCTTGAAAAATGGGTGCAAGGTAGCTTGCAGCCAGATTTAACTCTTCTTTTTGATGTCCCCGTAGACATCAGCATGAAGAGACTGACGACTGCGCGCGAGCCAGATAAATTTGAACGTGAAGACGCGAAATTTTTTGAAAAATTACGTCAAGCCTATTTAACGCGTGCGAAAGAAAATCCAAAGCGTTTTCGCGTAATTAACGCGAACCAAGCACTAGATAAAGTTAAAGTATTAGTTGAAGAAATTATTTCAACTATATGAATAATAATATAAGTTATAAGTAAATTACATGTTTCTGTGGCAAAAAAATCAATGGCAACATATCATGCAGCAACGCACAAGTTTGCCGCATGCTTTGCTATTGCGCGGGCGTGCTGGCACGGGCAAACATGAATTTGCTTTGAATTTATCGCAAGCTTTATTATGTAGTCAAGCAAACACAGAACATGCGGCTTGTGGCAAATGCCCAAGTTGCATATGGTTTGCAGAAGGTGGACATCCTGATTTTCGTCTAATTAGCCCTGAAGACGCTGAAGCTACAGAAGAAACTCCAAAGAAAAAAACAGCAAAAAAAAGTCAAATTTTTGTATTACAAATACGCCAACTTATTGATTATTTGAGTCTTTCAAGTCATCAAGTTAATAGTCGGCGCATAGTCTTAATCTCACCTGCCGAAACACTTAACATGGCTTCAGCCAATGCTTTACTTAAAATGCTAGAAGAACCACCAGCCAATACTCTATTTTTATTGGTCACTAGCCAACCCCAGCGCTTATTAGCGACCATTATCAGCCGTTGCCAAGCCATTGATATGCCGTTACCCAATCGATTAGATGCGTTATCTTGGTTAACATCGCAGCACATTCTTCATGCTGAAACCGTGCTCGACTATGCAGGTGGTGCCCCATTACTAGCGCTACAGATAACGGAAGAAGGCGAGACAAGTGCAAATTTAATTAAGAATTTAGCTTTAGGTGCTAAGTTAGAACCCTTTACTTGTGCGCCTTTATTCTTGGGTATAGGCATGGAACGTGCCATTGAAGCGCTACAAAAATGGGTGTTTGACCTAGTCGCTTGCAAACTCACGCAGACTTTGCACTATCATTCACAATACCACGGCGCTTTGCAAGCCTTATGTAAAAGCGTAAACTTAAGGGCGTTATTCAATTTTCAACAAAGATTATTAGACGCAAAAAAAACGGCCAATCATCCGCTAAATAACGAATTGCAGCTTGAAAATATATTGCTACAATATACCTATTTATTTAATGTAAAG
Organism: Methylotenera sp.; assembly: GCA_031379885.1. Lineage (GTDB taxonomy): Bacteria > Pseudomonadota > Gammaproteobacteria > Burkholderiales > Methylophilaceae > Methylotenera_A. The sequence goes on along the minus strand of JANNFN010000089.1, from coordinate 7,734 downwards.
TCATAACAAGAGAAGAGCTAGCGATTGAACATGGAAGCCAATACTGACCAAATTAAAGAAGCGATTAATAAGCCTGGCGTACTCTCTCTGGCGATAAAAGAAAAATCTGCGCTATACGCCGCTTATATGCCTTATGTGAAGGGCGGTGGCTTGTTTATCCCTACCAATAAAAATTTTAAGATTGGTGAAGAAGTATTTATGCTTTTAAGCTTAGTGGATGACCCAATGAAGCTTAAAGTGGTAGGTAAAGTGATTTGGATTACTCCCGTTGCGCAAGCTACGCGGCCGCAAGGTATCGGCGTACAATTTAGCGAAAAAGACGGTGGGATTGAGGTTAAAAATAAAATTGAAGCCATTTTGGGTGGCGCATTAAAAGCCAATCGTCCAACGCATACGATGTAGTATGTTAGTCGATTCGCATTGCCACCTTAATTTCCCTGAATATACTGAAAATATCCAAGCTGTCAGGCAGCTCATGCAGGATTCTCAAGTGAGTCATGCATTGTGCGTTTCTGTCACACTAGATAAGTTTCCAGAGGTATTAGGCTTAGCTGAAAAATATGACAATTTCTATGCCTCTGTTGGCGTTCACCCAGATTATGAAGATATTGATGAACCAAGTGTTGATAGACTCGTTAAGCTCGCACAACATCCAAAAGTTGTTGCCATTGGTGAAACTGGGCTAGATTATTTTCGCCTCACTGGCGACTTAGAATGGCAACGAGAACGTTTCCGTACGCACATTCGTGCAGCAATTTTAGCTGATAAACCCTTGATTATTCACACCAGAAGCGCAGCTCAAGATACTTTAAGAATTATGCAGGAAGAGGGCGCAAACCAAGTTGGTGGTGTGATGCACTGCTTTACCGAAAGCCTAGAAGTGGCGCTGGCGGCTATTTCTATGGGGTTTTATATTTCATTTTCCGGCATCGTGACCTTTAAAAATGCCACGCAAATTAAAGAAGTCGCTCAAGCCGTTCCGCTCGATAAAATATTGGTGGAAACCGACTCGCCTTACTTAGCGCCAGTGCCGTTCCGTGGTAAAACTAACCAGCCAGCTTATGTGCAATATGTAGCGCAAGAAATTGCCAATTTGCGTGGCACAAGCCTAGATGCTGTGATGCAAGCTACTACGCAAAATTTTTTCAATCTGTTTAAACACGCGAGCAAAACACAATAAATGCAACTTACCATGCTAGGTGTAGGTTCCAGCGCGGGCACGCCAGTAGTGGGTTGCAACTGCGCTACCTGCATCTCAGAAAATCCACGGAATAAACGCACAAGATGCTCTAGCTTGATTACGCTGGATTCAGGCGAAAACATACTAATTGATACTGGCCCCGATTTGCGTATTCAATCACTGCGAGAATGTATAAAACGTGTAGATGCGGTTTTATATACGCATACCCATGCTGATCACCTACATGGAATTGATGATTTGCGCGCCTTTTGCCAAATCCAGCGTATACAAATTCCGCTGTATGCAAAAGAAGATACTGTGACACATATTACGCAAAAATTTGGATATGCCTTGCGCGACCCAAGTGACTATTGGGATTTGCCGGTATTGCGCACAGAAGCAATTCATGCGCCATTTGAGCTGTTTGGCACAACAGTAACGCCAATTCCTGTGCTACATGGCCGAGGTCAGATATTTGGCTATAGAATTGGTAATGTAGCTTATATGACAGATGTTTCTGAGATTCCAGAATCTTCATTTGCGTTATTGGAAAATTTGGATTTAGTACTACTTGATTGCTTACGCGAAAAATCACATCCAACGCACATTAATATTGAACAAAGCTTAGCTTATATAGGTCGTATCAAAGCTAAACAAAGTTATATGATTCACATGACGCATGAATTAGAATACGCATCTTTAAGCAAAAAGCTGCCAAAAGACGTTTTTGTTGGGTTTGACGGCTTAAAATTACAAGTTAATTGATACTTGTACATAGGCAAGGTCAACAAAACACGCCACAGGCCGTTAAATGCATTAACATCGATATTAATAGATTTTTAAAGGGATTTAGTAATGACAGGTACATTTAAGAAAATTTTAGTCAGCAGCCTTGCAGTTGGCTTGCTTGCTGCCTCTAGCGCTTTTGCAGCGGGCAAAACATACACTGAAGATGAGTTTTTAAATACATTTAGTGGTAAGGCAAAAAAAGTTATCACCGAAAAACTAGGTGCACCTGCGAAAAAAGAGCTATCAGTTAAACCAGCAAATGCAGGCACCATGCTTGCAGGTAAAGTATCTGAAGATAAAACCTCTAAACCAGTCAAAGTGGAAATGTGGTATTACAAGAATATAGTTAAGTATGATCCTAAACGTACGTACAAAGAAACAGAGATTACCTTTGTTAACGATCGAGTGAATAGCATCGCTTTTTTTAATAATAGGTAAGTGATTGATTTAAAAAAGCCAGTCACGAATGCCTGGCTTTTTAATTATCTATTTAACTTCGTATAATGTATATTATGTTAAATAATAGATATACCAAGTTTATTTGATTCTGCTTCGAATCCAATAATCCACACTCGCTTTACCAGCACCACTAAACAACAAAGGCAAGAGCATGAAAATAAACAATAAAGGTAATTTGTAGTTGCCAAAGCCATCATTATATTCATCCACAATGCGATATCCTTTTATCAGTTCGGATAATGTACCCCAATGCTCTGGCCAGTGCACTGCAGATATTGCAACGACAGTAAGTATAATCAGTGTAATTGAGAAAAAACGTGTTGCAAAACCGAATGCTATTGCAAAAGCGCCAACGATTTCAAAAAAAGTGGCCACCCCCCAGCTAAATTCTGGTGGCAATAAGTTAAAAGGAAATGGAAAAGCTAAATCTGCAAACCAATTAGTGCCGTGTAATTTTTCAAAGCCTGCTTCACCGAACTCCCAGGCTAATATCAGCCTAAGCACTAATTGTGGTAGCCATGTACCTATTGCGTTTAATTTTGAACGAATGACATCATAGAACGATACTATATTGCTAAATGACAAGATAATTTCCCCTGATAAAAATTTATTGTAATTATTAGTCGTGCTTAGGGTTAAATCCTTACACTTGTCTGCACTTTTGGTGTTTTTGTACGATATTTAAAGTAAAGTCTGATGCCGAACAATAAAGCCAAAACAGCAGTATAATAAAGTGGCTCTGTCACATCCTTTTTAACCAGTAATAAAAAATGCAATACAACTAGAATACCGATCAAATAAATGACTTGATGCAATTTTTTCCAATTAGTCTTTAATCGCTTAATCATGTAGCTATTTGACGTTGCTGCAAGTGGAATGGTGAGTAGAAATGCGGCAAAGCCGACTAATATACGCGGATGTTTAGCGACATCTTTTATGATGTCTCCCCAAATAAAAGCAAAGTCTAACCAAACATAAGTAACAATGTGCAGGCAAGCATAAAAAAACATAAATAAGCCCAGCACTCTACGCAATTGAATTTGCCACACCTGCCCTGTCAACAAGCGAATTGGCGTCATGCTAAGCGTTACAAGCAGAAAAACCAGCCCCCAAGTGCCAGTAGAGTGCTCGACAAACTCAATTGGATTTGCGCCCAAATTATCATTAAAGCCAAGGTAAACCAGGCGTGCAAGTGGCAATAAGGCTAGCAACCATACTGCAACTTTAGCGTATAAAATTTGTTGTTTATTCATATTAGAAATTATTAAACAAGTCCATACCAGCATACATATGTGCAACTTGCTCACCATAACCATTAAACATTTTTGTTTTAATGCGACCACCAAATAAGCCTGCGCCTATTGGCTTTTCAGATGATTGTGACCAGCGCGGATGATCTACTTCTGGGTTTACATTGGCATAAAATCCATACTCACTCGGACCCGCTTTCGCCCAAGTGGTCAGCGGCATTTTTTCTACAAAGCGAATTTTTACAATGGCTTTGCCACCTTTAAATCCATACTTCCAAGGCGTCACCAAGCGCACTGGTGCTCCATTTTGGTTGGGTAATACTTCGCCATATAAGCCAACGGCCAATAATGTCAGAGGATTTGTTGCTTCGTCCATGCGTAAACCTTCCACATAAGGCCAATCCAACACTTGCGATCGCACGCCGGGCATGGTTTTTGGGTCGTTGGCAGAAATAAATTCGATATATTTTGCATTACCAGTCGGTTCTGCCCATTTTACTAGGCTTGCCAGTGGCAAACCAATCCATGGAATCACCATCGACCAAGCCTCTACACAACGGTGACGATAGATACGCTCTTCTAATGGAGCGAGTTTCATTAATTCTTCAATACTGATGGTCTTGGCTTTTTTTACTTCACCTTCAATGCTAATAGTCCAAGGACGGGGTTTAAATAGTGTTGATTGAATCGCTGGGTCGGACTTGTCGGTACCAAATTCGTAATAATTATTGTAAGTGGTGACGTCTTGATATTTGGTGAGTTTTTCGCCAGCGCCATATGATGTTTTGCTGTAACCAGCAATTTTCTGACGCGTTTGATATTTTATAACAGCTTTGTCGGCGCCTTTATCAGTAGCAGGCGCATTCGCACGGCCTATTAAGCGCCCTGCACCTTCAGTAGCGCCGCCAGAAATATTAGCAGCACGCGCTTTACCAGAAAGCAATAGTGCAGAGCCAGCAGCCAAGCCAAACCCAGCAGCTTTTACAAAAGCGCGTCGATTATCAAAAGTTTCACGCGAGGTTATTTCTGAAGGCTCGATGCTGCTTGGGTTTGTGTCAGACTTGCTGATAATAATCATGAACTGTAACCTTTAAATGGGTTATGAAATTAAATTAATCAGAGTTTAGTCGCATTTATGACATTATCCTTACAAGTAAATTGACTAATTACCCACTTTTTTTATAGTAACTTCTATCTCGTTTGCCAAGTCGCCCTCACCGCTATTTTTCGCTAATTTAAGCGCATCTGCCAACATGATTTTGGCGCTGCTTGCGTCACCATTAAGCACTTTAATCTGCGCCAAATCATAGCTTGCTTTCGCCTCATAATAAGCACCACCATTGTCTTTAGCGAATTGAATCAGTTTTGTGTAGGTTTTTTCGGCGCTTTGGTAATCTTTTGCTTTTCCATAAATCTGACCAAGTGCCAAGCTGGCATTTGCATATTGGTCGAGCGTGCCAGCTTTTTGTTGCATTAACACGCTTTTTAGCTGATATTCAATGGCTGAATCATGCTGCCCGAGCAAACTGTATGTTGCCGCTAAATGCTCAAAACTTTCTGCGCGTTCATTATCATTCATGGCGAGCTTGGAACCCGCTAAATAGCTAGTGAGTGCAGCATTTAAGTCATTGTTTTGCGTGCGTGCGTCGCCAATAAAGTTAAGATTAATGCGCTTAAATTTGTCATTTTTATCAGTCTCGCAAACGCTAAGGCTTTTTTCGTAACTGGTAATCGCCTCTGCAAATTTATTATTATTTTTATGCAGATTACCAATAAAAATGTAAGTGATAATCTCATCAAAGCCAGGCTGGGATTGCTTTAAAGCCATTTCTAGTGTGCTTAAAGCCTCACTGTACTTGCCTTGCGCACCAAGCGCCCTGCCCTTACACAGCAAACCATCGCGGTTATTGGGCTCCAACTTCAAAATTTCATCAGAAACCGAAACTGCAGTTGCCAAACTCCCTTTACTTAAGGCTGTTGTACATTCGGATATTTTATCGGAAAGCTGATTAGCACTTGCATTAAAACTTATAAAAAACAATATGATAAAAGTTTTATTTAAAGTATTTTGTAATAAATTGTTCATTTAAACCTATTCAAATAGAGTTGTTTGTATGCCAGAGTTTCTGTCTGACTCAAGTTGGACGGTATTAGTTGCGGTATCTTCCAGTAACGCTAACAACCCTGCTTCATCTAAAATGGGCACTCCCAACTCCTGCGCCTTATCCAACTTGCTACCAGCTTCCGCACCCGCCACCACAAAATCTGTTTTCTTAGAGACGCTACCACTCACCTTGCCAGCAGCCGCTTCTATTAAGGCTTGTGCGGCATCACGACTTAAATTTGGCAGAGTACCGGTGAGTACCAAAGTTTTACCTAGTAACGCGCCGACAGCCCTTTTTTTGCCTGCTGTTTCAGGCCATGTTACGCCTAAATCTTGCATCGATTGAATCACGTCACGGTTATGCGGCTCGCTAAAAAACTGCAAAATCGATTCTGCTACAATCGGTCCCACATCACTCACTTCAAGTAATGCCTCGAGAGGCGCATGGATAATGGCTTTCAGAGCACCGAAATGCGCAGCCAAATCTTTTGCGGTGGCTTCACCCACATTGCGTATGCCTAAACCGTAAATAAAGCGCGCCAGCGTAGTGTGCTTACTGTGACTCAACGCTTCAACAACGTTTTGCGCTGACTTCTGCGCCATACGCTCCAAATTAGCCAGTGTCGCCACATCTAGTTTATAAATGTCGTCCAAATGATGCACCAAATTGGCCTCAACCAATTGATCTGCCAACTTTTCGCCTAACCCTTCAATATCCAAAGCACGGCGCGATGCAAAATGCGTAATCGCCTGCTTGCGCTGTGCTGGGCAAAACAATCCACCTGTACAGCGCGCTACTGCCTCATCGGCAGGACGTTCAATATGTGAGCCGCATTCTGGGCAAACGACAGGCATGCTGAAAAGCCTTGTATTTGTTGGTCTCTGAGCTAGCATCACTGAAACCACTTCTGGAATCACGTCGCCCGCCCTTCTCACAACTACCGTGTCGCCAATACGGATATCTTTGCGTTTCAATTCATCTTCATTGTGTAGCGTAGCGTTGGTCACCGTCACACCGCCCACAAACACCGCTTTTAAGCGCGCTACTGGTGTAATCGCACCTGTGCGGCCTACTTGCACAGTAATGTCTTCTACGACGGTTGTAGCCTCTTCTGCGGGGTATTTATGTGCAATGGCCCAGCGCGGTGCGCGGGAAACGAATCCGAGTTCATTTTGCTGACTGAATTGATTCACTTTATACACCACACCATCAATATCGAATGGCAATGCGACACGCTTCGCACCAATTTCTTTGAAATATGCCAGCAAGCCCACTACGCCTTGTTTGGTGGCGCGCAAATCTGAAACAGGAAAATGCAATTTAGCCAAATAATCCATGGCTTCTGCGTGCGAATTTAATTGTGGCACGCCAACTGCTTCACCTAAACCATACGCAAAAAAGTGTAGCGGTCGTGTGGCGGTGATTTGTGGATCAAGCTGGCGCAGACTACCTGCTGCAGCGTTGCGTGGGTTGGCAAATAACTTAGCGCCCAATTTTTCTTGAGTTGCATTGAGGCGCTCAAAATCACGCTTTAACATGAGCACTTCGCCGCGTACTTCTAGCAATGCTGGCGGGTTTTCTATGTTTATGCGCGTTGGTATGGCGCGTATCGTGCGTAAATTATGTGTGACGTTTTCGCCCGTGTAGCCGTCACCACGCGTCGCACCTTGTGTAAACATGCCATTTTCGTAAGTTAAGGTAATCGCCAGGCCGTCAAACTTGGGCTCGACCGCATATTCCACTTGTTCAATTCCCAGCCCATCGCGAACACGCTTATCAAATGCTAACAATTCATCATCGCCAAACGCATTATTGAGTGACAACATGGCTTGGCGGTGCGCCACGCTATCAAACGCGCCTACAGCCGCACCACCAACACGTTGCGTAGGTGAGTCTGGGGTGATAAGTTCGGGAAATTGATGTTCTAAATCGACCAGTTGGCGGTATAAAC
>JANNFN010000008.1:0-12280 GCA_031379885.1 Methylotenera sp. | reverse complement strand
TGAAATGATCACATTAGCAAAAAATGATACTGAAATAATCGCCGTTTTGGCGCATGAGTTGGGGCATGTAAAGCAACGTCACGCTTTCAGGCAAAGCTTGCAAGGCGTACTCTCTGGCTTGATTTTGGCAGCTGTTACGGGTGATGTCAGCTCGGTAGGCGCTGGGCTGCCAGCAGTTTTAATGCAAATGCGCTACTCACGCGAGCACGAAACTGAGGCCGATATATTTGCACTAAACGCTATGCAAAAAGCTTGTTTGCCACCCAAAGCGTTTGCGGATATTTTGCAACGTTTGCAAAATCAAACGTTTGGCGGTGATGAAAAAAATACGCATGATAAAACGGCTAATAACACACATCCTGAACAGAGTAATGATGTGGTTGCTGAAATACTATCTTCGCATCCAGATACGCTGGCTCGCATTAAGCCGTTTTTAGAAGCCAAACAAAATTGCAATTAAGCACGGGCTTTAGCTACAAAATCTTGGTCCTAGACCTTGCTAAAGCACGGCTTTTCAGCTAATCTCACAGCTAATTAAACGAATAAAAATTATTTAGGAGTGATTGAAATGAAAAATCCATTAGAATCAGTTGCAGGTACGATTATTTCTGGGCTAATACTCACAGTGGTATTGGTGTTTTTTTTGAAAAATTTCTTAGTGGCTGGAGTTTAAAATGGAAGCATTAATGCCTGGTATAGCGCGTTGGCTGCATGTGATTTTTGGTATCACTTGGATTGGTTTACTGTACTACTTTAATTTAGTGCAAATGGCCGCGCTAAAAGATGCTGGTGCCGATGGCACTGCGGCTGGCATTACTAAACACGTAGCGCCACGCGCCTTGTTTTATTTTAGATGGGCTGCGGTAGGCACTTGGCTGGCAGGCGCATGGTTGTTGGGCCCTGGCTTTATGGATGCATTTATGCTGCGTAATGGCTATGAAGGCATTGGTATAGGCGCATGGTTAGGTACTATTATGTTGTTCAATGTTTGGGTGTTAATTTGGCCAAATCAACAAAAGATTTTGGGCATGGTGCCTGCTGCTGACGATGTAAAAGCAAAAGCACGTCGTGTAGCGATGTTAGCTTCTCGCACCAATATGATGTTGTCAATCCCGATGCTATTTTTTATGGCAAACGGCTTAAGCCATCGCGCTGCGCTAGGTTTGTAATTAAAACGTAAGGCTCTAACGGCGGCCTTAGCCGCCGTTTTTCTTTTTTAGTTTAGAATAGAAATAAAATTATGTCGCATTTGATGAATACATATAATCGTTTGCCTGTTACCTTTACTAAAGGTCAAGGCGTTTGGTTGTGGGATACCAATGGTGAAAAATACCTAGATGCACTTTCTGGTGTTGCGGTGAATGGCCTTGGGCATGCGCACCCTAAATTGGTAAAAGCGATTAGTGAGCAGTCGGCAAAGTTGATTCATGTTTCGAATTACTATCATATTGAGGAGCAAGAAGCTTTAGCCGACAAATTAGCTGAAATTTCAGGGATGGAAAAAGTATTTTTTTGCAACTCTGGTTGTGAAGCAAATGAAGCAGCGATTAAATTGGCACGTCTTTATGGACATAATAAGGGTGTTGAAACACCTGAGATTATTGTGATGGAACGCGCGTTTCATGGGCGCACCATGGCAACACTTTCAGCCACGGGGAATCGTAAAGCACAAGCTGGGTTTGAGCCATTGGTCTCGGGGTTCGTCCGTGTGCCCTATGACGATTTGGAAGCAGTTAAGCAAATTGCTACGCGTAAAAACAATGTAGTGGCAATATTGGTTGAGCCAGTGCAAGGCGAGGGTGGCGTTCAAATTCCTGCTGATATGTCCGCCTATTTGCAGGGCTTGCGTAAAATTTGTGACGACAATGCTTGGCTATTAATGTTAGACGAAGTGCAAAGTGGTATTGCCCGCACGGGCACTTGGTTTGCGTTTCAACATACAGGCATGATGCCCGATGTGATGACGCTGGCGAAAGGCTTAGGCTCAGGTGTGCCGATTGGCGCTTGCGTGGCTAAAGGCGCGGCGGCAGAGGTGCTTACACCAGGCAAACATGGCTCGACTTTTGGCGGCGGTCCATTAGCAACAACTGCGGCTTTAACGACATTAAACATCATCGCCGACGAAAAGCTGCGCGAAAATGCCCAGAAAATGGGTGAATTGATTTGTGATAGTTTGCGCCATGCATTGACTGGTGTGACTAGCGTAGCGGTGATACGCAACGCTGGCTTGATGATAGGGATTGAATTGGATAGGCCGTGCGCCGATTTGATGAAAATGGCCTTAGAGCATAAATTATTGATTAACGTGACTGCGGATAAGGTGGTGCGTTTGTTGCCTCCTTTAGTGATTAATGAGGCAGAAGCAATTGAATTGGCAACACGATTATCCGTATTAATTAAGCAGTTTTTAAGTCAATAAACAATCAATATGACTTCAATTAAACATTTTTTGCAGTTTAATGATTTAAGCACAGAAGAGCTTAATCATATCTTTGCGCGTGCGGCCTGGATAAAAGGTCAATTTAAAAGCTATAAACAATATTGGCCGCTTCAAGACAGAACGCTGGTGATGATTTTTGAAAAAGCCAGTACGCGAACACGGCTATCGTTTGAGGCGGGCATGCATCAATTGGGTGGCTCAGCGATTTATCTGAATACACGCGACTCGCAACTAGGGCGTGGCGAGCCAGTAGAAGATGCTGCGCAAGTGATTTCGCGTATGAGTGATATCGTGATGATACGCACATTTGAGCAAGAAATTATTGAGCGTTTTGCGTCTAATTCTCGTGTGCCGGTGATTAATGGTCTGACTAACGAATATCATCCTTGCCAGATTTTGGCGGATATTTTTACCTTTATTGAGCATCGCGGTTCGATTAAAGGCAAAACCGTGGCTTGGATTGGTGATAGCAATAACGTATGCAATACATGGCTGCAAGCTGCTGAGGTATTAGATTTTAACGTGCATGTTTCTACGCCACCAAGTTATGAAGTTGAGCAGGAACGCGCTAATTTGTATGGACATGACCATTACGAAGAGTTTGCAGATCCGATGGAAGCCGCGCGGGGCGCAGACTTGGTGACGACAGACGTGTGGACGAGCATGGGTTTTGAAGCCGAAAACGAAGAGCGTAAACGCGACTTTGCAGACTGGCAGGTGGATACTGAGATGATGCGTGCTGCCAACCAAGACGCATTATTTATGCATTGTTTGCCTGCACATCGCGGCGAAGAAGTGGCCGCTGAAGTCATTGATGGCGCACAGTCTGTGGTGTGGGATGAAGCTGAGAACCGCTTGCACGTGCAAAAAGCGTTAATGGAATATTTGTTGTTGGGCAAGGTTTAAACTTGCATGGATGATATAAATCTTGATATTTCGCGGCATATACTGCCAGTAGCAGCCACCATGATAGGTGTTTGCATCACTGTGATTGCGGTAATGCAAATAGCGCCAAAAAATAGAATTTCATCTTGGGCAGATGTGTTGGTGGCTATTGATAGTTTATTTTTTTTAGCTAGTACGATTTTTTCATATTGGTCTTTAAGATCAGCTAAGTTGTCTACCAAAACTGAAAAATATGCTGATATATTTTTTATATTGGGTATGATTTTTATGGTGTTAATTTGTTTTTTGGTTTCACTGGAATTGTTCGTAGATTAAGGGTTTAAATGAGTAAGATTAAAAAAGTCGTGTTGGCCTATTCTGGTGGTTTAGATACTTCTGTTATTTTGAAATGGTTACAAGACGAATACAAATGTGAGGTGGTGACCTTTACTGCTGACTTGGGTCAGGGTGAAGAGTTGGAGCCTGCGCGGAGTAAAGCCAAAGCGGCTGGTGTAAAAGAAATTTACATTGACGATTTACGTGAAGAGTTTGTGCGCGATTTTGTGTTCCCGATGTTTCGTGCCAATACCGTTTATGAAGGCGAGTACTTGTTGGGCACTTCAATTGCGCGGCCACTTATTGCTAAGCGTTTGATTGAAATAGCCCATGAAACGAATGCTGATGCTATCTCGCACGGTGCGACAGGCAAGGGCAATGACCAAGTGCGGTTTGAGCTTGGTGCGTATGCGCTAAATCCGAATATTCACATCATTGCGCCTTGGCGTGAGTGGGATTTATTGAGCCGCGAAAAATTGATGACTTACGCTGAAACACATGGCATCCCTGTTGAGATGAAACACAAGCAAGGTGGCAGCCCTTATAGTATGGACGCTAATTTGTTGCATATTTCTTATGAAGGCCGTCATTTAGAAAACCCTGCGGCAGAAGCTGAAGACAGCATGTGGCGTTGGACAGTATCGCCAGAAGCCGCACCAGATGCGGCGGAATATTTGGATATTGAATATGTGAATGGCGACCCAGTTTCGCTCAATGGCGAAGCGATGAAACCGCACGAATTATTGGCGCATTTAAACAAACTCGGCGGCAAACACGGCATTGGTAGGCTCGATTTAGTTGAAAATCGCTATGTAGGCATGAAATCGCGTGGTTGTTATGAAACACCAGGCGGTGCCATTATGCTTAAAGCGCATAGAGCGATTGAATCTCTGACTCTTGATAGAGAAGTGGCACATTTGAAAGACGATTTAATGCCACGTTACGCCAGCATGATTTATAACGGCTATTGGTGGAGCCCGGAAAGATTAGCCCTGCAAACCTTGATTGACCATACACAAAGGTCGGTCAATGGCTGGGTGCGGCTAAAACTTTATAAAGGCAATGTGATTGTGGCTGGGCGCGATAGTAAAAGCGATTCGTTATTCGATTCGTCCATCGCCACCTTTGAAGATGATGAGGGAGCGTACGACCAAAAAGACGCGGGTGGATTTATTAAGCTGAATGCACTGCGGATGCGTATTGCAGCAAACTTGAAGAATAGAAAGAAATAAAAAGCGTGAATGACGTTGTAGCATACGATTCCACGCTGCGCGATGGTGCACAGGCACAAGGCGTGTCCTTCACGGTCGAGGATAAACTCAAAATCGTGCAGCGTTTGGACGAGTTGGGGATTGGTTATATCGAAGCGGGCAATCCTGGCTCGAATCCGAAAGATTTGGAGTTTTTTGAGCAGGTCAGCGCACTCAAATTAAAGCACGCGAAAATTATCGCGTTCGGCAGTACGCGAAAAGTGGGTATGAAGGCGTCGGAAGACCGTAACTTACAGTCGCTATTGGCTGCAAATACTGCGGCAGTGGCCATTTTCGGCAAAAGTTGGGATTATCAAGTGACCGATATTTTGCGCACTACATTAGAAGAAAATTTGAGTATGATTGCCGATACAGTGGCTTATTTGACTAACCAAGGCAAGGAAGTAGTGTTTGACGCCGAACATTTTTTCGATGGCTATAAAGCGAATTCTGACTATGCCATGCAAACGCTACAAGCGGCTGCCGATGCGGGTGCGAGCGTGCTATGCTTGTGCGATACCAACGGCGGGACGTTTCCCAACGAGGTGCTGGAAATCACTAGAAAAGTTGTTTCGCGCTTTAAAGTGCAAGTGGGTATTCATTGCCATAACGATTGCGAAATGGCAGTGGCGAATTCTATTGCCGCAGTGCAGGCGGGTGCGGTGCAAGTGCAGGGCACGATGAACGGTATTGGCGAGCGCTGTGGCAACGCGAATTTGTGTTCGATTATTCCAAATTTGCAGTTGAAATTGGGTTTAAGCTGCATTCCGAATGAAAACATGGCAGAGCTGACTTCTGTGGCACGTTTTGTGAGCGAAATTGCCAACATGACGTTTAACGATAAGGCGCCGTATGTGGGTAATGACGCCTTTTCGCATAAGGGTGGCATGCATATTGACGCTGTGAGCAAGAACCCAATTTCGTACGAGCACATTAACCCAGAGCAGATTGGCAACATGCGGCATATTTTGGTGTCAGAAGTAGCAGGGCGTAGTGCCCTGCTTGCAAAGATTAATGCTGTTGATCCCGCGTTGAATAAGGATTCTCCAGAAACCAAACGTATTTTAGAGCATCTCAAATCTTTGGAGCATGAAGGCTACCAGTTCGAAAGTGCGGAAAGCTCATTTGAGTTACTGGTGATGCGATTGTTGGGCAAGCACGAGCCATTTTTTGGGTTAAAAGAATATAAAGTGAGTACACATGCGCCTTCTGCAGATGGGGTCAACTCTTCTGCGACGGTTAGAATTGCCGTCGGCGATGAGGAAGAAAGTACTACAGGCGTGGGCGACGGGCCTGTGAATGCACTGGATAAGGCTGTGCGTAAGGCGCTAGAGCGCTTTTATCCAGCAATAAGCGAGGTAAAGCTGATTGATTACAAAGTGCGCGTACTGGATTCTGATAAAGCCACAGCAGCCAAAGTGCGCGTGTTGATTGAATCTGCAGATCAACACGCGTCATGGACCACTGTTGGCGTTTCCACAGATGTTATTGAAGCTTCTTGGTGTGCCATGCTGGATGCGATTGAATACAAATTGATGCGCGACGCGCAGTTGAATTGATTTATAAAGGAAATATCATGCCAGAAAAAAAACTAACCGCAAAAACGTTATACGATAAGTTATGGGAATCGCACCTCGTGCACGAGGGTGCGGATGGCACTTGCTTGATTTATATCGACCGTCATTTGGTGCACGAAGTGACCAGCCCGCAGGCCTTTGAGGGCTTACGTCTTGCGGGACGTAAGGCATGGCGTAATAGTAGTATTGTAGCCAACCCTGACCATAATACGCCGACTAAAGACTGGGATAAGGGCATCGAAGACCCGATTTCGCGTTTGCAAGTAGAAACGCTAGATAGCAACATCAAGGAATTCGGCGCTTTGGTATATTTCCCGTTCAAAAATGTCAATCAAGGCATTATTCACGTGATTGGGCCAGAACAAGGCACTACTTTACCCGGCATGACCGTGGTATGTGGCGACTCGCACACCAGTACGCACGGCGCTTTTGGCGCATTGGCGCACGGCATTGGCACGTCCGAGGTAGAGCACGTGCTTGCTACACAAACCTTGATTGCCAAAAAATCTAAGCGCATGTTGGTTAAAGTAGATGGTCAACTCGGCAAAGGCGTGACTGCTAAAGATGTTGCTTTGGCCGTTATTGGCAAAATTGGCACCGCAGGTGGCAACGGCTTTGCCATTGAGTTCGGCGGCGAAGTGATTCGCGCGCTTTCGATGGAAGGCCGCATGACCATTTGCAATATGGCGATTGAGGCTGGCGCGCGCGCTGGTATTATTGCGCCAGATGAAAAGACTGCGGCTTACCTGAGCGGCCGCAAGTACGCACCAAAAGGTGCGGATTGGGACAACGCAGTCGCCTACTGGAGCACTTTGCATACTGAGCCTGACGCGGTATTTGATGCAGTGGTGGAGTTGCGAGGTGCTGAGATTGAGCCGCAAGTGACTTGGGGCACTTCACCCGAGCAAGTAGTGCCAATTGGCGGACGCGTGCCAGACCCAACTAAAGAAGCTGACGCAACTAAGCGCACCAGTATCGAGAATGCCTTAAAATACATGGGCTTAACTGCTAATACGCCGATTGAAGATATTAAGCTTGATAAGATATTTATTGGTTCATGCACCAATTCGCGTATTGAAGATTTGCGCGCCGCAGCCGTTGTGGCAAAAGGCAAAAAAGTTGCTAGCAGTATTGCATTGGCGATGGTGGTGCCAGGCTCTGGCATTGTCAAACGTCAAGCGGAAGAGGAAGGTTTGGACAAAATTTTTCTAGACGCTGGTTTCGAGTGGCGTGAGCCAGGATGCAGCATGTGTTTGGCGATGAACGCAGACAGATTAAGCCCAGGCGAACGCTGTGCTTCAACATCCAACCGCAATTTTGAAGGCCGTCAAGGTCAAGGCGGGCGCACGCATTTGGTCAGCCCTGCGATGGCTGTTGCCGCGGCGATTGCAGGCCATTTTGTTGACGTGCGCAGTTTGTAAAAGGAATAGAAAATGAAAGCATTTATCCAATTAAACGGTTTAGTTTGCCCGATTGATCGCGCCAATATTGATACTGACGCGATTATTCCCAAGCAATTTTTGAAGTCTATCAAGCGTTCTGGTTTCGGCCCGTATTTGTTTGATGAATGGCGTTATACCAACCATGGCGAGCCAGGTATGGATTGCAGCACGCGCCCGCTAAATAAAGAGTTTGTGCTGAATCAGCCGCGCTATCAAGGCGCGCAAGTGATGATTGCGCGCGAAAACTTTGGCTGCGGCTCAAGCCGTGAACACGCCCCGTGGGCAATTGAAGATTATGGATTTCGAGTGATTATCGCCGCTAGTTTTGCTGATATTTTCTTCAATAATTGCTATAAAAATGGCATGTTGCCGATAGTGGCGAGCCATGCAATGGTCGACAAATTATTTGCAGAATGCCAAGCTAATGAGGGCTACAAGCTCAATGTAGATTTGCCTTCGCAAACCGTGACGTTGCCATCTGGCGAATCTTTTGGCTTCGAAATCAACGCGACTTCTAAGCATAATTTGCTCAATGGCTTGGACGAAATTGGTTTAACGCTGATTCATGCGGATAAAATTAAGGCGTTTGAAGCAAAACACAAACAAAGCCAGCCCTGGTTGTTTATTTAAAATATAAGGAAAATTGAATGAAAATCACAGTTTTGCCAGGTGATGGCATTGGAATTGAAATTATGGCGCAAGCTATGCGCGTATTAAACGTGTTAAAAGCAGAAGGCATGCCGCTTGAGTTTACTGAAGCGCCGATTGGTGGCGCTGCGTATGATTTGCACGGTCACCCTTATCCAGAACAAACACAAAAAGTTTGTCACGAGGCTGATGCCGTGTTGCTGGGTGCAGTTGGCGGCCCGCAATACGATAAGTTGCCGCGTCATTTGCGGCCTGAACACGGCGGCTTGCTTGCCATGCGTAAAGACATGGGTTTGTTTGCAAACTTGCGTCCAGCGGTGCTTTACCCTGAGCTGGTAAACGCTTCAACCCTCAAGCCAGAAGTGGTGAGCGGCTTAGATATTATGATCGTACGCGAACTCACTGGCGACGTGTATTTTGGCCAACCGCGTGGCATTCGAGTGGGTGAAAGTGGCGAACGCGAAGGCTTTAACACCATGATTTATAAGGAATCTGAAGTGCGCCGTATTGCGCACGTTGCGTTTGATATTGCCATGAAGCGTAAGAAAAAGCTTTGTTCTGTGGATAAAGCCAATGTGTTAGAAACTACTGAATTTTGGAAAGAAATTGTCATTGACGTCGCCAAAGAATACCCAGAAGTTGAGTTAACGCACATGTACGTGGATAACGCCGCCATGCAATTGATTCGCAACCCGAAACAGTTTGACGTGATGGTGACAGGCAACATTTTCGGCGACATTTTGAGTGACGAAGCGTCAATGCTCACTGGCTCTATCGGTATGCTGGCGTCAGCCTCACTGAATGAAACCAAAAAAGGCATGTACGAGCCATCACATGGTTCTGCGCCTGATATTGCGGGCAAGAACTTGGCTAACCCGATTGCAACTATACTTTCTACCGCCATGATGTTGCGCTACACTTTCGATAACGAAACCGCAGCGCTACGCATTGAAAACGCAGTGAAAAAGGTATTGGCAGCGGGTTACCGCACTGGCGACATCTTTGAAGTTGGCACAAAAAAAGTAAGTTGCAGCGAAATGGGTGACCAAATCGTTGCAGCAATGTAATAAACTTTTTAAATAAAATATTTATTAAAATAAGTACTTACTAAAAAAATGAGGATATAAAATGGCACAATTTGACAATGTAAGTGTAAAAAAGAAGGCCAACGTTTACTTTGACGGTAAATGCGTGAGCCATACTGTAATGTTACCGAATGGCACACGCAGCACTATCGGTGTGATTTTCCCTAGCGCACTAACATTTAATACAGTGGCGCCCGAGCTGATGGAAATCAATTTGGGCAGCTGCAAAGTGCGCTTAAAAGGCGAAGAAAACTGGAAAGCTTATGGCGCAGGCGAAAAATTTACCGTGCCGGGTAATTCGAGTTTTGATATAGAAGTGACTGAAATGTTAGACTACGTTTGCCATTTCGAATAAAAAATATGCCCTGTAAGTCGCATGGATATTGACTTGCAGAGCAGTGTATTTTAGGAGTTATTAATATGCCAAGTTTTGATATTTCGTCCGAAGTGGATATGGTCGCGTTGAAAAACGCGATTGATACTGCGGGTAAGCAAATCACCAATCGTTACGATTTTAAAGGCACGTCGGCCAAGGTGGAGCTTAACGAAAAAGATAATTTGATTACCTTGTTTGGCGATAATGATTTTCAGCTGGATCAAATCAAAGACATTTTGCTGCCGGGCATGGAGAAAAAAGAGCCAGACTCCACCAAGCGCTTAGAGCATAAAGACGTACAAAAAGTTGGCGGCAATAAGGTAAAGCAAGAGCTGAAAATCCGCGCTGGTATTGATGCGGAGCTGGCTAAGCGTATCGCCAAACTAATTAAAGATTCTGGCATGAAGGTACAAGCCAGCATTCAGGGCGACGAAGTGCGAGTGAATGGCGCCAAGCGCGATATGCTGCAAGACGCGATTGCGTTTGTGAAAAAAAATGTGACGGATTTTCCGCTAAAATTTGGCAATTTCCGTGATTAAGCAAGTAACAAAAAAGGGATTTAAAAATGAATAAATTAATGTTGATAATTGTGACTGCATTTGTGTTGACAGCTTGCAACACGGTACACGGCGTTGGCCAAGATGTAGAAAAAGCGGGCGAGGCGATTAAAAAATCGACGCAATAATGATTGAGTTTGGAAGCGAGAAAAGATGTTAAAAGTTGGATTTGTAGGTTGGCGCGGCATGGTGGGTTCAGTCCTCATACAGCGCATGGTGGAAGAAAATGATTTTGCGGAAATCGAGTCGCAATTTTTTACGACTTCGCAAATTGGCAGTGCGGCACCGAATGTGGGTAAAGATTCTGCGCCATTAAAAGACGCAAAAAATATTGCTGACCTTGCAAAAATGGATGCGATTATTTCCTGTCAAGGTGGCGATTACACCAGCGAAATATTTCCGCAATTGAGAAAATCAGGCTGGCAAGGGCATTGGATAGACGCGGCTTCAACCTTGCGCATGGAAGCTGATGTGGTGATTATTCTCGACCCCGTGAATATGCACGTCATTGAAGATGCAATGCACAAAGGCGGCAAGGTTTGGGTGGGTGGCAATTGCACAGTTTCGCTCATGCTCATGGCCTTGAATGGCTTATTTAAAGCCGATTTGATTGAGTGGGTTACTTCTATGACTTACCAAGCGGCTTCTGGCGCGGGCGCGCAGAATATGCGTGAGTTGTTAAATCAAATGGGCGAAGCGCATCGCGTGGCGAGCGAGTTTTTAAAAGACCCTGCTTCGGCGATTTTAGATATTGACCGCGAAGTGGCGGGCACACTGCGAGACGCTTCATTCCCAACTGCAAATTTTGGCGTGCCTTTGGCAGGCAGTCTGATTCCTTGGATTGACAGCGATCTTGGCAACGGCCAAAGCAAAGAAGAATGGAAAGGCGGTGCTGAGACCAATAAAATACTGGGTCGCAGCGATGCTGGTAATTTAAAACCAATTCCTATTGATGGCCTGTGTGTGCGCATTGGCGCCATGCGCTGCCATTCCCAAGCGATGACCATCAAGCTCAAAAAAGACGTGCCTTTAGATGAAATCAGCCAAATGTTGGCTGAGGCGAACGTCTGGGCGAAAGTCATCCCCAATGAGCGGCATGCGAGCATGCGTGAACTCACCCCGGCGGCAGTAACAGGTAAACTAATTACCCCAGTTGGACGTTTACGTAAGTTAAATATGGGCAACGATTACTTGTCCGCATTTACTGTGGGTGACCAATTGTTATGGGGCGCGGCGGAGCCGCTACGTCGTATGTTGCGGATATTGATTGCACATTAAATTGCTTGAATTAAGTGATAAACGTTGAAAAAAACCAACACTATTCACTTACAATCACATAGCTACTGAATATAATGTGCATTATGAGCTTGCAACTCTAACTAATTGATGTTATTTTTGTTATTGCAATATTTTAGTATATTAAGGGTGGGATAGTGCATAACTCAAAATTAAAGCGAATAACAGTAGCCTTATGCATGGCTTTGGTGCCAATTTCGGTATTTGCAGCGGGGCTAGGTAAGCTCAATGTGATGTCAGGCTTAGGTGAGCCGCTAAAAGCAGATATTGAACTGATTTCAGTCACGCCTGAAGAGTTAAATAGTATTACTGCAGCGATTGCTTCAGAAGAAGCTTACGCAACGCAAGGGATTGAAAAACCAGCGTCTCACAATACCATCAAAGTGGA
>JANNFN010000007.1:0-10279 GCA_031379885.1 Methylotenera sp. | reverse complement strand
GTGGGTAGTGAAGAAGATGTAAAAAACGTTGCCAACTATGTACTTAGTCTTTCTGGGGGCATGTATGACTCAGGCCGCGCTGGATTAGGAAAAGCTAAATTTGCCGCTTGTGCAGCTTGTCATGGCCCTGAAGGGAAAGGTAACCAAGCTATCGGCGCACCAAATTTGACTGATAAAATTTGGTTGCATGGTGCTGGTGAGGCCGCCATTATCAAGCGCATCAATGAAGGGAAAATCAATCAAATGCCAGCGCAAGCGTCAAAACTGACCGCAGAGCAGATACAAGTGTTGGCTGCTTATGTCTGGAGTTTGTCTAACAAACCTAATAATTAGCATCAAGAGTATTTATAAATGAGCAAAGTATCAGGTTCTGAAGTCACTGAAAAAGCGATCCCTTTAAAAGAGGTCGTTATTTCATTGTACGAGGCGCAGGAAAAGATTTATCCGCGCAGCATATTTGGTTATTTTACGAAATGGCGCTGGGTCATGATTTGGCTTACCCAGTTGTTTTTTTATGGTGTGCCATGGCTGCAATGGGGGCAGCGTCAAGCGCTGTTGTTTGATTTAGATGCTAAACGCTTTTATATCTTTAAGCTGGTGTTGTATCCGCAAGATTTGATCTACTTGACGGCAATTCTTATTATTTCCGCATTATCACTGTTTCTTTTTACTGCCATTGCGGGACGTTTGTGGTGTGGATATACATGCCCTCAAACCGTCTATACCGAAATATTTCTGTGGATAGAGCGGAAAATTGAAGGTGATCGCGCTAACCGTATAAAACTTGATGAATCTTCAATGTCATCTAATAAGTTGTTTAAAAAGGCTAGCAAACACGCTGTTTGGATTGCTTTTGCAATGTGGACAGGATTTACCTTCGTGGGATATTTCACGCCGATTAGAGAGTTGTTGAGTGACTTTACTCACCTCCAAGTAGGTCCTTGGGACACATTTTGGGTGTGCTTTTATGGATTTGCAACTTACGGTAATGCAGGGTTTATGCGTGAGCAAGTCTGCAAATATATGTGCCCTTATGCGCGCTTTCAAAGTGCGATGTTTGATGACGATACTTTGATTGTTACCTACGATGAAGCACGTGGCGAGCCGCGTGGGCGCCGTTCACGCAATGTTGAGGTTGATACCAAAGAGCTAGGCTCGTGCATCGACTGTAGCCTATGTGTGCAGGTTTGCCCAACAGGTATCGATATTCGCAAGGGTTTACAATATGAGTGTATTGGTTGCGGTGCCTGTGCTGATGTGTGCGATACAGTCATGGACAAAATGGGCTACGAGCGTGGATTGGTAAAATACTCAACACAAAATGCAATTACCAACAAATGGTCACATAATCAAATGTTGCAGCGCATTATGCGTCCGCGCGTGCTGATTTACACAGCAATTCTCTGGCTAATAATTATTGGACTGATTGCAAGTTTGTGGTTCAGAACGCCCTTTAGAGTAAATGTGGTGCGAGATCGCGGCGTAATGGCGCGTATTACAGATGATGGCATGTTGGAGAATGTTTATCGCTTGCAAATTATGAATGCAACTGAAAGCATCCAAAATTATCAACTCAGCGTTAGTGGCCTAAAAAACTTGGAGCTTGAAGCTGAATCTGCAAATGAGAGTGAAGGAAGTGACGATGAGGAGCATAGCAAAACATTTAAGGTTAACCCAGCTGAGTCGCGCTGGGTTGTCGTAGATTTAAAAATCCCAGACGGCACGGTAGAAGCTGGTTCGCATAAAATTCAATTTAAAATTCAATCGATTGAAAATAATGAAATCGTAACTGAGAAGTCGATATTTTTAGTGCCTCGATAAGCACCTCGATAAAATAACTAACACATTGGTATATCGAACCAAATTAAGGATCGTAATATGAAAACTGAAGATACTAAAGCTTGGTGGAAATTCGGCTATGTTTGGCTAATTGTCTCTGGGCCGTTGGTTGTTGTCATTGCTTCTTTTATTACACTTTATCTTGCGATTAGCAGACCTGATCCTGTCATAGATAATTACTATCGCAAGGGCATTGAGATTAATAAAACGCTTGATGCACAGCGTGATAGTTTGGCTCCAGCAATGCAAGCACGTAATCATGCAGCAACTGGAATCAAACCGATGCAAGGTAAACAATAAAGCATTCAGACTTGCATACAGAATTTCTGACTGATACAAATTAAGGGCTAACATACACAACAATGCTGTGTTGGCGTATCCGTTGCGCCATGGCATCAAGCCATTCAGGTGATAAACGACTTAGTCTTTTTGCTTCAGGTTGATAAGAAGGTCGAGCTAACCCATACAAATGTACGCCTTGAATAAGATCTTTAACCTGACTAATCAACTCAAGATAAGCAGTAATCTCACTTTCTTGTGGTGGTTGATTATCTAGTGCAAACATGCAGGTTTGTATAAAAGTTGGGCAAGCTTCTGCACAAAGTTTAAGGCGCATTAGGTGACTTTGCGGATTGAGACTTACATCGTTGATACGCGCAATACCTTCTCTAGTGCCAGCATCCAGCTTAAACCAAACTTCACCATTGCATTTTGCAAGGTGGCTGATGCTTTTTAATACAGATGGTTTGTCCATCAAACTGCCGTTGTAATCAGTCGAATTTTGAGTCTGCCAAGTAAATTAAACTCCCGTAG
This sequence comes from Methylotenera sp., assembly GCA_031379885.1. Lineage (GTDB taxonomy): Bacteria > Pseudomonadota > Gammaproteobacteria > Burkholderiales > Methylophilaceae > Methylotenera_A. Next base: position 7,627 of record JANNFN010000007.1, on the reverse strand, counting down.
CACTTTTTCGACTAGCAAAAGCACTTCAGGAAATTCTTTAGCGCTTGTTGGTTCGCCATTACCAGAGAATGCGATGTCCTTTAAATGTCTGTCGTGCACAGCTACATAGCGCGACATAAAGTCACCATGTAGCGCGTACTCCAAAAAAGCCCTAAGTTCGTGTTCTAAAATTTCTAACTCAATAGGTGGTGGGGTGCCGCGGGTAAGATTGAGCACTTGACAATAAATACAGCGCCAGTTGCAGGCATTATTAGTATTGAGGTTAATGCCAATTGAAACGCCGTTGGCGCGGCGTGAAACAACAGGATATATATATTTCATGCCGCTTACATCGCGGTTATGGTCTGAAATGGTGAGGAAATTTTGTAAAACCATACGAAGGTTTTTAATCAGTATTACTTGTAAAGGTTGTGAACGACTAACAAGCTGGCGACAAAAGCAAATGCTAGCTACAAGTTTGCGGATTGAATATTTTCTTTAGTGCCTCTGGTTCAATAATTTTCACATAACGCTGTTTAACTTCAATAATGCCATCATCACTAAATTTTGAAAAAGTGCGGCTCACCGTTTCTAGTTTCATTCCTAGGTAGCTGCCAATTTCCTCGCGCGTCATTCTAAGTATAAATTCCGATTGTGAGAATCCACGCGCATGCAAGCGCTGCACTAGATTTAATAGGAAGGCGGCGATCCGTTCTTCCGCACGCATATTGCCTAAGAGCATCATGATGCTGTTTTCACGTACAATTTCACGGCTCATAATTTTATGTACGTGGCGTTGCAAAACAGGAAATTCGCGAGAGAGCTCTTCAACATTAGCGAACGGCATCACACACACATCCGCATCTTCAAGGGCAACTGCATTACAACTGTGATGGTCGCTCACAATGCCGTCTAGCCCGATGATTTCGCCAGCCATTTGGAAGCCAGTGACTTGCTCACGACCGTCTTCACTAGATATGCAAGTTTTAAAAAAACCTGTGCGAATGGCATAGAGCGATGTGAAAGGGTCCCCATTACTGAATAATCGCTCCCCTTGCTTGACTCTACGACGCGTAGCAACCACTTCATCCAGCTTTTGCATATCTTCAGGATTAAAACCAATCGGCATGCAAAGCTCGCGCAGATTGCAGTTTGAGCAAGCTACCTTAATGCTTTCTGGTGTAGTTCTTTGGTCCATTGGTTGCCAAGAGTTATCGTTAATCTCTAAGCATACAGTTTTAATGTCTTTGTTGGAAGAATTTGCTTGGCACATATGCTGTTTTTTGAATTTTATATGTTCTAGATTATGTAGGAATCCTATACGTAGTTGTTTGATTTACATCAAAGAATTTTATAACTAAAGCTGGCAAAGTCTCAAAACACCAAGGAGTGATAAGATGACTGTCAAAAATACCACAAGAAAAGAAGTTGATAGCATTACGCCGATAGTGACGTCTGAGATGCTACGAAGTTTTGATATTTCAGGGCCACGTTACACTTCATATCCAACTGCAGATCGTTTTGTAGAGGCCTTTACAGACGATGCTTACAAGATAGCTTTGGATCAGCGACGGTTGGGTGGCAGGGTTCACCCCTTATCTATTTACGTACATATTCCATTTTGTGAGTCGCTTTGTTTTTTCTGTGCGTGCAACAAAATCGTCACCAAACATCATGAACGTAGTGCTGAATATTTAGAATATCTTGGCCGTGAAATCGACTTGCATGTGGCGCATTTAGGTAAGGGTCAAGTTATTTCACAGTTGCATTTAGGCGGTGGTTCACCTACTTTTTTCAGCGATGGTGAATTAAGTGAACTTATGGCGATGTTGAAGCGAAGCTTTGTGCTAGCACCAGATGGTGAGTATTCGATTGAAGTAGATCCACGCACAGTGAATGATACGCGCCTAGCACATTTAGCCGCACTAGGATTTAATCGTTTAAGTTTTGGTGTTCAAGATTTTGATGAAGAAGTACAAAAAGCGGTACATCGTATTCAGCCTGCAGAGCAGGTGTTTTCACTAGTTGAAACTGGGAGACGCCTGAAGTTTGATTCAGTGAATGTCGATTTGATTTATGGTTTGCCAAAGCAAACACCTGAGTCATTTGCCCGAACTTTAGAGCAGGTAGTAGCGCTTAGGCCAGATAGAATAGCGCTCTATGCCTATGCGCACTTACCAGAGCGCTTTAAGCCGCAGAGGCGCATTAGTGAATATGAATTACCTGCTGCACAGGCCAAAATTAGCATGTTGTCTGAGGCATTAACTGCATTTCTTAAAGCGGGTTATGTTTACGTGGGCATGGATCATTTCGCTTTACCAGAAGATGATTTGGCAATAGCAAAACGGCAAGGTAGGTTGCATCGTAATTTTCAGGGTTATAGCACACAGCCAGATTGTGATTTGATTAGTCTTGGTGTTTCAGCAATCGGCCGCGTGGGTGCGACTTATAGTCAGAATGCTAAAACTTTGGATGAGTATTATGAGTACTTAGATCTAGGTCGTTTTCCTGTGGTGCGTGGCTTAGCATTGTCGCATGATGATCTTTTGCGCCGCGCAGTGATCATGGCCATTATGTGTCAGGGTGAGCTCCAATACGAATCGATTGAAATTTCTTATATGATTAATTTTAAAGAGTATTTTTCAAACATCTGGGATGCTTTAATTATTCTAGAAAAATCAGGCTTGTTGGAGATGGATGATAGCGGCATTCAAGTTACAAATCGCGGCTGGTTCTTTGTTCGCGCGATTGCCATGTTGTTTGATCGTTATTTGCAAACCGACCGCAATCGAGCGCGCTTCTCAAAAATCATCTAAAATAGTTGCATTATGCAATCACCACTAGCACTCACCACCTTATTTATGGGCTTGGCTGGCGGGCCGCATTGCATCGCCATGTGTGGCGCTGCATGCGCCAGCCTACAAAAGGGGCAGGGTGGCGTTTATGATTTATGGAAATTCCAAGCAGGCAGGCTAATTGGTTATGCTAGCCTTGGTGCCATGGCAGCTGGCTCGGTAAAGAGTCTAGCTTGGTTTTCCAATCAAACTTCCGCTTTACACCCACTTTGGACGTTTTTTCATGTATTGGTATTTAGCTGGGGTCTGGTATTGTTAATTTATACACGCCAACCAACATGGGCGGATAATTTTGGCCGCCAATTGTGGACGCAGGTACGACAATTATCGCATCTGCCTGGAGGCGTTGTTGTTACTGGGATGTTATGGGCTTTAATGCCTTGCGGGTTGCTATATTCGGCGTTATTAGTGGCATCACTAAATGCAAATGCACTAAATGGCGCATTTAGCATGGCAACATTTGCTATAGGCACCAGTATCTCATTAATGCTTGGCCCTTGGCTTTGGCTTAAACTTAAAAATGGCAGCCAATGGATTAATGAAGGCACAAGTATGCGCTTAGCTGGCTTCTTACTTAGTGCTGCCGCAGGTTGGGCAATTTGGATGGATTTAGTACATCAAGTAAAAGTTTGGTGTAATTAATAGCTTGTTACATATAAAAAAACCTCTGCCGATAACGACAGAGGTAAAGGGAGCGGATGGATTATTTCCGCTACTGAGGACATGTGCTTAGAATTTTTTACCAATGCCGATACCGAATACCCATGGGTCAATATCAAGTGAATCTATCTTAGTCCAAGTGGCGCCAGTTTTTAATTTAACAGTTGTATCCATGGTGATGTATTTCACATCGGCATTAATCAGCCAACCGTCTTTCAAATTAATATCAAAGCCAGCCTGCAAAGCATAACCCCAGCTATCACCATCAACCTTAATCTTACTGCCAGCCAAAGCGCCTTTAGATACTTTCAAGTTACGATCCAGCATAATGGTGTAGTTAATACCAGCACCGACATAAGGATCAAAAGTTTGATCTGGATTAAAGTGCCACTGTGCAGTTAATGTTGGTGGTAAAGCATCAACGCTACCCAAATGTTGATTTCCTACAGTAGCCAACGCATCACCTTTAATGCTGACGTCATGTTTGGAACCTGTTGCAAGAATCAATTCAGCTGCAATATTTTTAGTAAAATAATATGAAATATCCAATTCAGGAATCAAATTGTCATCCACTTTCAACTCAGCACCAGATGTCATCACATTTGCTACGTTTTTATTGACAGTTTTACCCAATTTACTGTCTTCATTTGGCACAACATCCGCTGCGCGTAAACGTACAACCCAATCACCAGCCTCGGCTTGCGCTGCTAATGGTGCAAACACAGCTGCTGCAAGAGCTACTGCTAATATCGTTTTCTTCATAACTTACTCCCTTTAAATATTTAACAACAATTCCAACATGGTTAGACTTTACTAGGCTGGATAATGAAGTGATTTGATATGTATCAAGTGAGCAACAGTTTTTATTAGAATAACCATACAAGATACTGTCTATGTGGTATTTTTGATGAATTAGACGATAAGCTATTGATTTATATTCTCTAAGTAGTTGTGCGGGATTAATATTTAGCCATAGCAGAATTGCTGTACACTTAATGGGAGAATAACTTTATCTGATGAGTTGATTTTGCATAACACGCTACGCATTGCCACATTTAACACGCATAAAGGCTTTACCCATTTTAACGCCCGCTTTGCCTTGCAAAGCCAACGTGAATTGCTTCGAAAACTACATGCAGATGTTATTTTTTTGCAGGAAGTTCAAGATGTACATGCCAAACATAGTAAGCGTTATGAGGCTTGGGCTACATCTGGGCAAGTTGAGTATCTGGCAGACACTATTTGGTCTGACTATGCCTATGGTAAAAACGCAGTATACCCCGCAGGTCATCATGGCAATGCTTTGCTTTCCAAATTTTCAATTATTAAAACTACCAATCAAGATATTTCAGCACATACTTCAGAGCAACGCGGCATGTTGCATAGTGAAATTAATATACCCAAATGGGATGCGCCTTTACATGCTATTTGCGTACACCTTGGTTTATTTGCGCATTGGCGGCGTCAACAATTGGTCGCTGTGGCCGACTATATCGAGCAATATGTGCCTTTAGATGCACCACTCATTATTGCGGGAGATTTTAACGATTGGAGCATGCGTTCTGGGAGAATTTTTGCTGAGCGTTTACAACTGCGTGAAGTGTTTGAGCATCATGCTGGCAAGCCAGCACGTAGCTTTCCTGCTTGGTTGCCGATGCTTAGAATGGATCGTATCTATGCGCGCGGGTTTGATGTAAAGCATGTTGAGGTGCACTCTGGAGCACGTTTCCTTAAAGTCTCAGATCACGCAATACTCAGTGCAACACTCACAAGAATATGACGCACTTTATTGATGGCAATCAAATTAAGCTCTTACGCAATGGTGCAGAATACTTTCCTGCGCTAGAAGCCGCGATTGATGGCGCTTTGAGTGAAATCTATCTGCAAACTTATATTTATGCAGCGGATGCCACAGGAATTCGTATTGGCAATGCACTTATGCGCGCAGCGCAGCGCGGAGTAAGTGTGAATATATTGCTTGATGGGTTTGGCAGTAAAGATTTATCTAGCGGCTATGTAAGCGAATTAGAGCAAGCTGGTGTACAGGTCATGTTTTATCGTCCTAAAATATCCCCATGGACATTTAAAACAAGGCGTTTGCGGCGTTTGCATCGTAAGGTTGTGGTGGTAGATGGCATGATTGGTTTTGTAGGCGGCATCAATATTATTGATGACAATGATGTACCAAATCAAATTGCGCCGCGCGTTGATTTCGCGGTGCGCATTGAAGGCGCTATCTTGGTCGCCATTGTCGAAAGTGTGCATAAGTTGTGGCGGCGCATGGCATGGGCAAAAATACAGCAAGTGAAAATAAAAGCGACTAAAATAAGCTTGCAAGCACCGCTAGAGGTCAAAAAACTGGACTTAAAAGCTGCATTTGTAATGCGGGATAATATATTACATAGACACGATATTGAATTAGCCTATTTAGTAGCAATAGCGGAGGCTAAATCAGAAATTATTATTGCAAATGCCTACTTTGTGCCTGGTAGAAGATTTCGTCAAACATTGATAGCTGCTGCTAAGCGTGGCGTTACTGTCAAGTTGTTGTTGCAAGGACGTATGGAATATTTTTTAATGTTTGCAACACATGCTTTTTATAGTGAGTTTTTGAGAAATGGCATAGAAATATACGAATACCGAAAAAGTTTTATGCATAGCAAAGTTGCAGTCATTGATAATTATTGGGCGACTGTAGGCTCGTCAAATATTGATCCATTTAGTTTGCTATTATCCCATGAGGCAAATGCAGTGGTACAAGATATAGAGTTTGCCAAAGAATTAAAAAATGAAATCAACGCCTCTATTAAAGAAGCGTATCGTGTTACTGCAGAGGAATGGGAGCACGGGAACAAGTTTAAACATATATCTTCATGGATTGCGTATGGAATGGTCAGAGTTTTTTTAGGGGTTATTGGGTATTCAAATGAGTGAATTAGAAACTAAACAAGTAGAGGCTCCAGTCGAGCAAGATTGGGGTTCGCGTAATCACGTTAAAACACTAGTGCTAATGTTGGCGACAGTTTTGGGCATTTACCTATGCTATAGCATGGCGATACCATTTTTATCTGTACTCACTTGGGCGATAACTCTGGCAGTTTTGTTTGCTCCATTGCAACGCTGGCTTGAGTCAAAGTTTAAAAATTCTAGTTTGGCGGCGATTGTTAATATCTTAATCATTGGATTAATTGTTGTTGTGCCTGTGATTTTTGTTGGGCAGCAATTGATTGAGCAAGCATTCAATGGCACGCAACTTATCGAAGCACAGATTAATTCGGGAGAGTGGCAGCGATCACTTGAGGCACAACCACGGCTAGCGCCCATTTTAGATAAAATTGATCATTACGTTGATTTGCCAGGCGCTGTAAAAACGCTTACCGCCTGGCTAGGTTCTAGCGCTGGTTCTATTGTAAAAGGCTCAGCAGTTCAATTATTAGGGCTGTGTTTGGTTTTTTATGTGCTTTTCTTTTTCCTGAGAGATCGCCAGCTAGTGTTGAAATCAATCATGTCTTTATCGCCCCTATCACGAGTAGAAATGAGCAGGCTATTTAAGCGTGTAGGCGATACTATTCATGCGACTGTTTATGGCACCTTTGCTGTCGCGTCCGTGCAAGGACTATTGGGCGGGTTAATGTTTTGGTGGTTGGGGTTGCCAGCACCGTTACTGTGGGGATTAGTGATGGGCTTGTTAGCGATTGTGCCTATGCTAGGCGCTTTTGTTATTTGGGCTCCAGCGGCACTTTTTCTTGCGCTTCAAGGCAACTGGAGTAGTGCGCTGATACTCACGCTATGGGGCATGCTGGTTGTTGGCACAGTAGATAATTTGCTTAGGCCAATCTTGGTGGGCAATAGACTCAAGCTTCACACTGTATTGGTCTTTTTATCGGTAGTCGGCGGCCTAATATTGTTTGGCCCAGCGGGTGTTATTTTGGGGCCAGTGGTATTAACGGTGACCATTGCCTTGTTAGAGATTTGGTTTAATCGAAATTCAGATGAACCCGTATAACGTTAGTCATGATGATGGAAATCGAACCAGCTGAATCTCATCTTATAGTGCAAAGTATGCTGCAAAATGTTTTGCCGTCACGCAACAGTGACGCGCACAAAGGCACGTTTGGTAGCGTGGCGATTAT
>JANNFN010000050.1:0-7172 GCA_031379885.1 Methylotenera sp. | reverse complement strand
GAAACAACGTTTCTACTTGCAACTGCGCCAACAATGCCACACATAAAATTTAATCTTTCTTATTAAACTATTTTTTCTTAGTAGGCCGTTTCCAGCCTTTAATCGATTTTTGCTCTTTTGCCCGACAAAACGTTAAGGCATCTGCAGGTGCATCTTTGGTAATTGTTGAACCTGCCGCAATTGTCGCGCCTTTACCAATGGTGACTGGTGCAATTAATTGCGTATCAGAGCCAATAAAAACATCATCCTCAATGATGGTTCTAAATTTATTTGCACCATCGTAATTGCAAGTAATCGTGCCCGCACCGATATTCACATTTTTGCCAACAGTAGTATCGCCCACGTAGCTTAAATGATTGATTTTACTGCCAATATCAACTTGCGCATTTTTAAGCTCTACAAAATTGCCAATATGAGTCTCTGCAGCTAGTGTAGTACCAGGGCGCAAGCGCGCATATGGCCCAATGCGACTATTTTCGCCAATGTTGGCATCGTCAATATACGTAAAAGGTAAAATATGCGTATTAGCTTTTATTGTTGCATTTTTAATAATGCAATTTGCAGCGATTTTTACGTTATCGCCTAAACTTACATTGCCTTCAAATATGCAGTTCACGTCGATTTCAACATCACGGCCGCAAACTAAGTTACCACGCACATCCAAGCGGGCTGGGTCTTTTAACGTTACGCCCTGTTGCAATAATTGTTGTGCGATGCGACTTTGATGTACGCGCTCAATTTGGCTTAAATCTACTTTAGAATTAATGCCTGTTACCGACCATTCATCTGCAGTGATTTCAGCCACCACTTCCACTTTATCCTTCACGGCAAGCTCCACAATATCGGTTAAATAATATTCGCCCTGTGCATTATTATTAGTAAGTTGCGATAACCATTTTATTAAATGCGCATTGGGCATGGCCATGATGCCAGTATTGACCTCGGTAATTTTGCGCTGCGCTTCAGTCGCGTCTTTGTGCTCCACAATTGCTGTCACTAATTTAGTATCACGCAAAATGCGGCCATAGCCAGTAGGATCCGCTTTATTAAACGACAAAATGGCCAGTTTTGCATTAGCTTGTTCGATTAATTTTTTGCAGGCTTCTGCACTTACTAAAGGTACATCACCCAGTAAAATCAAGGTGTTCGCGTCTGCATCTAAGTATGGCACAGCCTGCTGCACAGCATGGCCAGTGCCATGTTGCTCGGCTTGGTTCACCCAAGTAATATCTTCGTGCGCAAACGCTTCGCGTACAATTTCGCCGCCAAATCCATATACTACAATGATTTTTTGTGGATTTAGCACTTTTGCGCAAGCTATCACATGCGCCAAAATAGGCTTGCCAGCTACCTCATGCAGCACTTTTGGCTTATTAGAATGCATGCGCGTGCCTTTACCAGCAGCGAGAATAACGATATTTAATTTACTCATAAATTTGATCAGTTTTAATATGGAAAGTATAACAAAAAAGGCAGCCTAAGCTGCCTTTTTGAATAACTCACTATTAGTGTCCTTTTTTACGCAAACGCTCAATCGCTTGAATTTGCGCAACTGCCTCTGCCAATTCAGCTTGTGCTTTTGCATAATCCATATCAGAAGCTCTATTTTTCATCGCTTCCATTGCTGCTTCTTTCGCCGCAATTGCTTTAGCTTCATCTAAATCGTGACCACGCACCGCGGTATCTGCCAACACAGTAATTAAACCTGGCTGAACTTCTAACATACCACCAGAAATGAAAATCAATGTTTCCTCTGCAACATCGGCTTGTTTAATACGTAACGCGCCTGGTTTAACAGTGGTAATCATAGGCGCGTGGTTTGGGTATATACCTACCTCGCCAGCGCTGGCAGGAGCAACAACAAATTCAGCTTCACCAGAGAAGATGCTCGCTTCTGCGCTTACTACATCAATATGAACAGTATGTACCATATAAGTTTTAGTGCCTCTTAATTAAGCGTTTTGGCTTTTTCTACTGCTTCTTCAATGCCACCCACCATGTAGAACGCTTGCTCTGGTAAGTGATCGTACTCGCCAGCAACAATCGCCTTGAAGCCTTTGATGGTTTCTTTAAGTGGTACGTATTTGCCTGGTGAGCCAGTAAACACTTCAGCCACGTGGAAAGGTTGTGACAAGAAACGTTGAATTTTACGCGCACGGCCAACTGCTAATTTATCTTCTGGTGATAATTCATCCATACCCAAAATCGCGATAATGTCACGTAACTCTTTGTAGCGTTGCAATGTTTGTTGTACTGAACGCGCTACGTTGTAGTGCTCTTCCCCAACTACCAATGGGTCTAATTGACGTGATGTTGAATCTAGTGGATCAACCGCTGGGTAGATACCTAAAGATGCAATGTCACGTGACAACACAACTGTTGAGTCCAAATGCTGGAATGTTGTCGCTGGTGATGGGTCAGTCAAGTCATCGGCAGGTACGTAAACCGCTTGGATAGAAGTAATAGAACCTGTTTTGGTTGATGTAATACGCTCTTGCAAGCGGCCCATTTCATCCGCTAAAGTAGGTTGGTAACCAACAGCTGATGGCATACGACCTAACAACGCTGATACTTCAGTACCGGCCAATGTGTAGCGATAAATATTATCCACAAAGAACAACACATCGCGGCCTTCGTCACGGAACTTCTCAGCCATTGTTAAACCTGACAAAGCTACACGTAAGCGGTTGCCTGGTGGTTCGTTCATTTGACCAAACACCATGGCTACTTTTGATTCTTTCATATCGTCGAGCTTAATCACACCAGCTTCTGCCATCTCGTGATAGAAGTCGTTACCTTCACGGGTACGCTCACCCACGCCTGCAAACACCGATAAGCCTGAATGTTGTTTGGCGATGTTGTTGATGAGCTCTAGCATGTTCACTGTTTTACCCACACCAGCACCGCCGAACAAACCTACTTTACCGCCTTTAGCAAACGGACAAACCAAGTCAATCACTTTGATGCCAGTTTCTAACAAATCTACTGAAGGAGAAAGCTCTTCGAATTTTGGTGCTTTTTGGTGAATTGAACGACGCTCATCGCAATCAATTGGACCTACATCATCAATTGGGCGGCCTAGCACATCCATAATACGGCCTAGTGTGCCGATGCCTACTGGCACAGTAATTTGTGAGCCGGTCGCTTTAAATGCAGTGCCGCGTGCCAGACCGTCAGATGAGCCCATGGCAATGGTACGTACAATGCCATCACCCAATTGCTGTTGCACTTCTAATGTTAAGCCTGCTTCTGCTTGCGAGGTTTTGTCGTCAATAATCAATGCATCAAACACTTTTGGCATTTGATCGCGCGGAAATTCCACGTCAACCACCGCACCAATACATTGCACTACTCGACCGATTTTTACTTCATTTGCTTTTGCCATCTTTATATCCTATTCAAACTAATCTGTTGAATTCAAAATTTTTAAGTTTTAAGACTTTAAGAAACTGCCGCCGCGCCGCCAACGATTTCTGAAATCTCTTTGGTAATTGCTGCTTGACGTGCTTTGTTGTAAACTAATTTCAATTCGCCAATTACGTTTTTCGCGTTATCAGACGCTGATTTCATTGCCACCATACGAGATGATTGTTCTGACGCCATATTTTCTGCCACCGCGTTATACACCAACGATTCTGTATAACGCATCATCAACTGATCAATCACCACTTTTGCTTCAGGCTCGTAAATATAATCCCAATGACCTTTTGGGCTTCCTAGTTTTTCGCCACTCAAAGGTAGCAACATTTCCATGGTCGGTTCTTGCTTCATGGTATTGATAAATTTGGTGTAACAAACATAAACTTGATCAATTTCGCCCGAAGTATAAGCATCTAACATCACTTTTATCGCGCCAATCAAGGTCTCCATATGGGGCACATCGCCCAAACCAATCACGTGCGATTTTACATCTGCACTCATACGATTCATGAAGCTGAAACCTTTGTTGCCAATCGCTGTTACTGCAATTTTTTTGCCTTCAGATTCCCAAGTTTTCATCTGATTGATCGACATACGCAACACGTTGGTGTTTAAGCCACCGCACAGACCTTTGTCAGAACTTAAGACAATCAAACCCACGTTTTTAACTACATCACGTTTAATTAAAAACGCATGCTTATACTCAGATTGTGCAAAAGATAAATGCGCTGCTACGTTACGAATTTTCTCAGCGTATGGGCGTGAGGCACGCATTCTATCTTGCGCTTTACGCATTTTAGAAGCAGCCACCATCTCCATCGCCTTGGTGATCTTGCGCGTATTTTCTACACTCTTGATCTTGGTTCTAATCTCTTTACTACCAGCCATTTTATTATCCTAGTTGGTCAGTTAGTACGCGTTGGTTGCTTTGAAGTCTTGAATTGCCGCTTCAACCGCTTTTTCTGCATCACCAGCCAAGTCTTTGCTTGATTCAATGCCATCCATTAATGCTTTATATTTAGAGCCCATGAAGCCATGTAGCGCGCTTTCAAACGCTAATACTTTAGCAGTTGGCACATCGTCAAAATAACCTTTGTTGGCTGCTAACAAGCTAATCGCCATATTAGAAATGCTAAGTGGCGCATATTGCGCTTGTTTCATCAATTCTGTAAACATACGGCCGCGGTCAAGTTGTTTACGAGTTGCTTCATCCAAATCAGAAGCAAACTGCGCAAACGCAGCTAACTCACGGTATTGAGCAAGCGCTAAACGTACGCCGCCGCCCAATTTTTTAATGACTTTAGTTTGTGCAGCACCACCCACGCGAGATACTGAAATGCCCGCGTTAATCGCTGGGCGAATACCCGCGTTGAACAAGTCTGTTTCTAAGAAGATTTGACCATCAGTAATTGAAATTACGTTAGTTGGAACGAAAGCTGAAACGTCGCCAGCGGCGGTTTCAATCACCGGCAATGCAGTAAGGGAACCTGTTTTACCTTTTACTTTGCCGCCTGTGAATTTTTCTACATAGTCTTCATTCACACGAGCTGCGCGCTCTAACAAACGTGAGTGAATGTAGAAAACATCACCTGGATACGCTTCACGACCTGGTGGACGGCGCAATAACAGAGAAATTTGACGGTAAGCAATCGCTTGTTTAGTCAAATCATCATACACAATCAAAGCATCTTCACCGCGGTCACGGAAATATTCACCCATGGTACAACCGGCGTATGGCGCCAAGAATTGTAGAGCTGCTGAATCAGACGCTGCCGCTGCAACCACAATGGTGTAAGCCATTGCGCCATTTTCTTCTAATTTACGTACCACGTTGGCAATCGTCGAAGCTTTTTGACCAATCGCTACATAGACGCAGGTCATGTTTTGACCTTTTTGGTTAATAATCGCATCCACCGCAACGGCAGTTTTACCTGTTTGGCGGTCACCAATAATCAGTTCACGCTGGCCACGACCTACTGGCACCATCGAATCCACAGACTTCAAACCAGTTTGCACTGGTTGTGATACAGATTTACGCGCAATCACGCCTGGCGCCACTTTTTCAATTTTGTCTGTCATTTTGGCATTAACTGGGCCTTTGCCGTCAATCGGCTGACCTAGCGCGTTCACAACGCGACCAATCAATTCTGGGCCTACTGGCACCTCTAAAATACGACCTGTACATTTAACAACGTCGCCTTCGGTAATATGCTCGTAATCGCCTAAAACCACTGCGCCTACTGAATCGCGCTCAAGGTTAAGCGCCAAGCCGAACGTGTTGCCTGGGAATTCGATCATCTCTCCCGCCATCACGTTTGACAAACCGTGAATACGTACAATGCCGTCCGTCACAGAAATTACCGTGCCTTGTGTACGCGCTTCTGCGCTGGTCGAAAAATTTTCTAATCTGCTTTTAATCAGTTCACTGATTTCTGATGTAGATAACTGCATGTAAGTCTCTCCTGTGCCTTACGCGGTAAGCGAGTAGGCTAAATTTTGTAACTGATTTTTGACGGATGCGTCGATGACGGTATCGCCAACAATAATTTTAATGCCGCCAATAATTTCTGGATCAATCGAAACGGTGGCTTCTACTTTTTTGCCAAACTTGGCTTCTAAACGTTTTACTAAGTCTTTTACTTCTGTAGCACTTGGCTTGGAAGCCGCGATTATATTGGCTTCTAGCGTGCCTTCATCTTGCGCTTTTAATGCTTCAAACGCATCGGTAATGGCTGGCAACACCGATAAACGGCCATATTCAATCAATAATTTGATTAAATTTTGTGCGTTTTCGTTGAGCTTATTGCCACACACTTTTAAAAAAGTGGCTTGCAAATCGCTAGCAACCACATTTGGATCCTGAATATAAGCTTGCATCTGCGTGTCATTTGCTACTTGCGTCGCAAAGCCTAGCATTTCAGACCACTTGGTCAATGCTTTTTGCTCTTTGCCAAGCTTGTAAGCGGCAACTGCGTAAGGCCTTGCGATGGTGGATATTTCAGCCATTGCTTATAGCTCCGCCGCGAGTTTAGAAAGCATTTCACTATGGGCTTTTGCATCAATTTCTTTACGCAAAATTTTCTCAGCACCCGCAACTGCCAGTGCAGAAACCTGCGCGCGTAAACCTTCTTTTGCGCGGTTTACTTCTTGATCAATTTCAGCTTTTGCACCCGTTAAAATGCGCTCACCTTCTACTTTGGCATTGCCTTTAGCTTCTTCAACGATCTGTGTGGCGCGCTTTTCAGCTTGACCAATAATTTCGCTAGCTTTTTGTTTGGCTTCGTTTAGCGTTACTTCTGATTTTTTTGCAGCAACTTCTAAAGCACTTCTGCCTTCTGAAGCTGCGGCTAAACCATCAGCAATTTCCTTTTGGCGCGTTTCAATCGCTTTTAATAGCGGCGGCCAAACAAATTTTACTGTGAACCAAATCAACACAGCAAATGCGATGGCTTGTGCGATAAGTGTAAAGTTAATGTTCATGTTTGCTCCAATATTTAAGTCAATTAATCTGCCATAAGCAGATTATTGTGTAACTAAATTACTTAGCTACTACGCTTAATAATGGGTTAGCAAACGCGAACATCATGGCTAAACCAACGCCAATAATGAATGACGCATCGATAAGACCCAATAGCAAGAATACTTTACCTTGCAATTGTGGAATCATTTCTGGTTGACGCGCTGCGCCTTCCAAAAAGCTTGCGCACATAATACCAATACCGATACAAGCACCTGCAGCGCCCAAACCAATA
>JANNFN010000048.1:0-2915 GCA_031379885.1 Methylotenera sp. | reverse complement strand
AGGGAAACGATAGGTTGTAATCCAATCAGTACGGTGATTTCCACCTAAAAATATTTGCACGTTTCTGGCTATAGAACAGTAATTACCTATAGTCAACATTGCATCGGGATGTGCATGTTTTACATTGGGCACACCGTAACAATTGGTTCCGATTTTATAGTGTGGATATTGCTCATTAAATTTATTTTTAGAACGATCGGGTTTAGCCTGTAATTTTTTCCGAACTCGATTTTTTTTTAGTCGTGAAATAAATGTGGATAACAAGCTCATAAAATTAATGCTTAAAATTTAATGTATTAATGATACGAATAGGCTGGATTTGTTTCAAGCAATTTAAATGGCCTAACGGACAAGTTCGTTTAAAACAAGGGCTACATACTAAGCCCAAATATTCTATTACTGCCTGCGGATGCATTGGTGGTGTGTGATAGGGGTCGCTACTACCAAAAATAGCAATTAATTTTTTGTTTAGCGCCGCTGCGATGTGCATTAAGCCTGAATCGTTGCTGATGATGGTGTCGCAGAGCGACATCAGGTCGATGGCCTCGCCCAATTTGGTTTTTCCAGCAAAGTTTGCGCATTGATTTTTGGTTAACTGGTTGATTTGGTTGGTAACAGGTACATCTTTATCTGAGCCAAATAGCCAAACTTGCCAGTTATTATTAATCGCATCTCGCGCCACTTCTGCATAGTATTCGGCTGGCCAGCGCTTGGCTTCGCCATATTCCGCGCCTGGGCAAAGCCCAAGAATCTTATTTTCTGATGATTTAGCACCTAGCCTAGAAGCCAATATCCATGCGGCCTCTGGCTTGGTGCTTAATTGTGGGTTCGGAATGACTTTTGGAAAACTTTCGTTTTTATCTAAACCTAAAAATACAAAACGCTCAACAGTTTTTTTTAGTTTTGTTTTATCCAACGGGCGAACGTCATTAATTAAGCCATAACGCATCTCTCCTAAAAATCCAGTGCGTTTTTTGATGCCGGCCGCCCAAGGTAGCAGCGCAGATTTGAACGAATTGGTGAGATTAATGCTTTGCGCGTAGTCTTTATTTTTTAAGCTTTTGCCAAATTTTATGCGCTCAAAAAACGCCAATTCGCCGTGCTTAAAAGGCAGTGCGATGGCTTCATTTATTTCTGGCATGCGTTCGAGTAAAGGCAATGTCCATACAGGCGCTGCGACATCAATAATACAGTTAGGCTTATTTGTTTTGAGGGTTTTGAACAAGCTTTGGGCCAACACCATGTCGCCTACCCAAGCTGGGCCTAAAATTAAAATCTTGTCCAAAATTTTCTCAGCCATGCTGAGTTTAGGCATTCATTTTTTTGATAATGTTGCTGGTGCTGCGTCCTTCAACCAAGTCAATCAGCGCGATCTCACCGCCCCAACTTTGCACCTCTTTGCCACCAACTACTTGGTCTGCGCTATAGTCTGAGCCTTTTGCGATGACATGGGGTTTAATCGTGGTGATTAAATTAATTGGCGTATCTTCATCGAATAAAATCACCGCATCGACAGATTCTAACGCGGCAAGTACGCGTGCGCGGTCATTTTCGTTTACAACTGGCCGCGTTGGGCCTTTAATCGCACTCACTGAGCGATCGGTATTCAAGCCCAAAATGAGCTTATCACCACGTTTCTTTGCTGCCTCAAGGTATGTTACATGGCCAGCGTGCAACAAGTCAAAACAGCCATTGGTAAAGACGATTTTCTGTTTATATTTTTTCCAGCCTTCAACCTTTTGCATTAATTGCGCTAAATCGCATATTTTATGCGCCTGCTCGCTACTTTGCTGGTCGCTTAATGCTTCTAGCAAATCGTGCTGTGAAATAGGTACCGTGCCTACTTTTCCTACTACTACGGCAGCTGCGATATTGGCTAGCTGCAAGCTTTCCAGCGGATTAAGGTTATTCATCAAGCCTGCTGCCAAAGTGGCAATGACTGTATCGCCCGCGCCAGAAACATCAAATACTTGCTTGGCAATGGCGGGCAAATGGTGGGTGCTTTCATCAATCAGTGTAATACCTTCTTCGCCACGCGTGACCGCCAAAAACTGCAGGTTTAAGCTATTTTTTAAGGCGGTGGCTTTTGCAATCAAATCCGTATCATTGATTGTGGTATCGCAAGCTTCTGCGGTTTCCTTCTTGTTGGGCGTCAGCGCCGTCGCAGCCTTGTACTTGCTGTAATCGCGGCCTTTTGGATCAACTAAAACTGGAGTATTTTGCGCTTTGCATTGTGTAATAATTTGTTGGCAAATTTGCTCACTTAGTAAGCCTTTAGCGTAGTCAGATAATATAACCACTTTTGGGCCATGCGCGAGATCCCTATGGATATTGGCTTGCAGGGCGTCTATTTCTTCTATTGTAAATGCTGCGCTGCTTTCTTGGTCAAGCCGCATCATTTGCTGATGCCCGCTAACTACTCGCGTTTTGGCGATAGTTGGGCGATTTTTTGATATGCAAATACCGCTTGTATCAATCCCCATTTCTTTGAGTAAACCCACTAAAGTTTTGGCTTCTGCATCGTTGCCAACACAGCCAATAATATGCGTTTTGATGCCCAAAAGCGCTAAATTTGCCGCCACATTGGCCGCCCCGCCAGCGCGTTCATTTTGGGCGTTCAGCAGCACAATCGGCACTGGCGCTTCGGGGGAGATGCGGCCGACAGAGCCAATCAAATAGCGGTCTAACATCACATCGCCAATCACTAGCGCATGCTGCAGGCTATTGCCGAATTGCTTAACCGTGTTTAATAACTTTTCTTGCATCGCTTTTATTTAATCTGATTCTAAAATTTCGCACAAACTATGACCAACAAAAATATGCGCTTCTTGAATTCGCGCCGTGACGCTCGAAGGCATGATTAAATTGTAATCGCACAGCGCAGTTAGTTTGCCGCCACTGCCGCCAGTCAAACC
>JANNFN010000174.1:0-4047 GCA_031379885.1 Methylotenera sp. | reverse complement strand
GTTGGTGCCAGAAACCATTTCTGTGGCAGATTTAGCGCACAAAATGTCGGTTAAAGCGGCAGAAGTCATTAAAGTGTTGATGGGTATGGGCATGATGGTAACTATCAATCAAGTGCTTGACCAAGAAACTGCGATTATTCTAGTCGAAGAAATGGGCCACACCGCTAAAGCAGCAGCGCCAAATGACCCTGATGTATTCTTAGAAGAAGCAGAGCATGCCGAAGCGATATTAGAATCGCGTCCCCCAGTGGTGACTGTGATGGGTCACGTGGACCATGGTAAAACTTCGTTGTTAGATTACATTCGTCGTAGCCGTGTCGCCTCTGGCGAAGCGGGCGGTATTACGCAACACATTGGTGCTTATCATGTAGAAACGCCGCGCGGCATGGTGACTTTCTTGGATACGCCCGGTCACGAGGCGTTTACCGCCATGCGTGCACGTGGCGCAAAAGCGACCGATGTGGTGATTTTGGTGGTTTCAGCGGATGACGGTGTGATGCCACAAACGATTGAGGCAATTCACCACGCAAAAGCCGCTGGTGTGCCTATGGTGGTGGCGATTAACAAAATTGATAAACCTGATGCGCAGCCAGAACGCGTAAAAATGGAATTGGTAGCGCAAGAAGTAGTGCCAGAAGATTTTGGTGGAGATACGATGTTCCGCGAAGTTTCTGCCAAAACGGGTAAAGGCATCGATGAATTGCTGGAAGCCGTATTGCTACAAGCTGAAATTTTAGAGCTGAAAGCGCCTAAAAACACACCAGCTAAGGGCTTGGTGATTGAAGGTAGGCTTGATAAGGGCCGCGGTTCAGTTTCTACCATTTTGGTACAGTCTGGCATATTGCGCCGTGGCGACATGATTTTGGCGGGCACTACATTTGGACGCGTGCGCGCCATGTTAGATGAAGCGGGCAACGACATTAAAGAAGCTGGCCCATCGATTCCAGTTGAAATTTTAGGCTTATCTGACGTGCCAAGCGCGGGCGAAGAAGTGATTGTGCTGAACGATGAGCGTAAAGCGCGTGAGATTGCCAACTTCCGCGCTGGCAAGTTCCGTGATGTTAAATTGGCCAAACAACAAGCTGCTAAGCTTGAAAACATGTTCAATCAAATGGAAGAAGGCCAAGTACAAACGCTTAATTTGATCGTTAAATCGGACGTACAAGGTTCATACGAAGCGTTGGCTACATCGCTACAAAAACTGTCGACTTCAGAAGTTAAAGTGAACATTATCCACACTGGCGTTGGCGCAATTTCTGAGTCTGATGTCAATTTAGCCAGTGCATCTGGCGCTGTGTTAATCGGTTTTAACGTTCGCGCCGATGCTGGTTCACGCAAACTCATCGATAATTTGGGCGTTGATGTACGCTACTACAATATTATTTACGAAGCGGTGGACGAAGTAAAAGCAGCATTGGGTGGCATGTTAGCTCCAGAACAACGTGAAAGCATGATTGGTACAGTGGAAATTCGCGAAGTCTTCCGTATTTCTAAAATCGGAGCGGTTGCTGGTTGTTACGTGCAAGACGGCATGATTAAACGCAACTCTAAAGTACGTGTGTTGCGCGATAATGTCATTATTTACACGGGCGAATTAGATTCATTGAAACGCTTTAAAGACGACGTAAAAGAAGTGAAAAATAACTTTGAGTGTGGACTATCGCTTAAAAATTATAATGACATTGAAGTGGGCGATATATTAGAAGTTTATGAGGTTGTTGAAGTAGCGCGTACGCTATAACTTCAAAATTCGTCATGATACTTCGTTATAAATCAAAAAATATTCGTTTACATACAACCCCGTATGCGCACTCAATTTTTTGATTTACGCCTAGTCTCAATTAGACTTTTGAAGTTATTAGGTAAATTAATTGGCTAAAGAATATTCACGCAGTCACCGCGTCGCCGAGCAAATGCAGCGCGAGCTTGCGGATTTATTACAGTTTGAGGTAAAAGATCCTCGCGTGGGCATGGTGACAGTGACAGCGGTTGAAGTCACTGGCGATATGGCACATGCCAAAATTTTCTACAGCGCGCCTCAATCTAAGCCAAATAATCCAAATCATGCCAAAACGCTGCAAAGCATTCAGAATGGCTTAGAGAAATCCTCAGGTTTTTTACGTACACAACTGGCCAAACGCATGTTGCTTCGCACCGTGCCGCAACTGCATTTTGTGTACGATGCCTCTATTGATATTGGCATGAAAATGGCGCAACTCATTGATGCCGCGCGCGCCACGGATAAAAATCTAG
Source organism: Methylotenera sp. (assembly GCA_031379885.1). Classification (GTDB taxonomy): domain Bacteria; phylum Pseudomonadota; class Gammaproteobacteria; order Burkholderiales; family Methylophilaceae; genus Methylotenera_A. Next base: position 1,794 of record JANNFN010000174.1, on the reverse strand, counting down.
ATTAATCATTTGTAACTAATCTTGCAATTTAAACGCATCAAAAGAAACGTCAACGGAGTTTTGTTACTCGATAAACCACTCGGTTTTTCATCCAACCAAGCCCTGCAAAAAGTAAAATGGCTATTTCAGGCTGCTAAAGCTGGCCACACTGGCACGCTAGATCCGCTTGCGACAGGCTTATTGCCAATATGTTTGGGCGAAGCCACCAAGTTTGCACAATATGTGACGGATGCCGATAAAACTTACTTCGCCACCATTAAGCTTGGCATTACGACGACAACCGCCGATGCTGAAGGCGAAGTGCTATCCGCCTTGCCAGTTAATGTTACGCACACGCAATTTCAGCAAGCTTGCAATAAATTTATAGGTGAAATTTCGCAATTGCCACCGATGTATTCTGCTTTAAAGCATGAGGGCAAGCCTTTATATGCATACGCCAGAGAAGGCGTGGATATTGCCCGCCAGACCCGTTTAATTTCAATTAAAAATATCATTGTGAATACGTTTTTGGGCGATGTTGCTCAAATCACTGTGAGCTGTAGCAAAGGCACGTATATTCGCACGCTGGCTGAAGATATTGGTAAAAATTTAGGTTGCGGTGCACATTTAATTGCCCTACGGCGTACGGAAACGGCGGGATATTTGTTACCGCAAGCGGTTACGATTGAACAGCTAGAAGTTTTGTCGATCGAGGCGCGAGAGGCACTATTATTGCCAATAGATTCTGCCATCGAAAGTTTACCAGTCGTTACTTTAAACGCTGATGCTACGTACTTTATCATGCAAGGCCAAGCGGTGTGGATGGCGGATAAAATCCCCAATAGTGATTTGCGGCTTTATGACGAAAATAATACCTTTTTGGGTTTGGGTTTTTTGCAAGATGACGGCAAAATTGCGCCTAAGCGATTAATTCAAAAAACTCAATCAAATTAATGGCTTGCTATGTACAAATACCTTGTTAAAAACAAACAATCACATTATAATGCCCGCTCATTTGTAAATGAATGCATTTGCGGTTTCGGCTGCTTTTGTATTGACGCTAACTAGATTAAGGAAAAAAGATGGCAATTACAGCAGTAGATACCGCAAAAGTGGTAGCAGAATATCAAACAAAACAAGGCGATACAGGCAGCCCAGAAGTACAAGTTGCACTGTTAACCAACCGCATTAATTACCTCACCGAGCATTTTAAAGCCAACAAAAAAGATAACCACTCACGTCGTGGTTTACTAGCGATGGTAAGTCAACGTCGTCGTTTGTTAGATTATTTAAAAAGTCGTGATGTTGCGCGTTATCAAACTTTGATTGAGCGTTTAAGTCTGCGTAAGTAATTGTTATAAAAGTGTTTTCAATACTTTTATAATGTAAGAAAAGCCGATTGCATCGTGATATGCGTCGGCTTTTTTGTTAAGTTTTTTATCACAAAAATGAAGTTAACTATAGATTGTGTTCCTAAAGCAAAAGTGAGACTAGGCGGCAAGAAGTAAGCGACGAAGATTAGTACATTTAGTACAGCTAGGAGCGAGCGACATAGCCAACAAAGTATCACTGAAGATTTAGAAATATAAAAGTTGCTATTGGGTAGTGAATAGCAACTAATTGAAAATAAAAGGAAAATATATGTTTAATAAAGTTAAAAAAAGTATTCAATATGGTGCGCATGAGCTCACTATTGAAACAGGTGAAATTTCTCGCCAAGCCGATGCGGCTGTGATGGTGAGTTATGGTGATACCGTGGTTTTAGTTGCGGTAACTAGTAAGAGTGAAGTAAAAGCAGGGCAAGATTTCTTCCCA
>JANNFN010000171.1:0-1534 GCA_031379885.1 Methylotenera sp. | reverse complement strand
AAACCTCACTTTTGAGCTGCGCGAAGGTATACTCAAACACTGCTCAATTAAAAACGCCAAGCAGCTGGGCGATGTGGGTTTGCGTTTTATTAACAAAACCAACCCAAGCTTAGAAGCGCAAGTCACCAATTTTGCTGATGAAATTGCCTATAACAACCACGATATTGACGATGGGTTGCGCTCAGGCCTAATTACCATTGAACAGCTACAAAGCGTTGAGTTGTTTGCTTCGCAGCTCGATATTGTAAAGAGTAAATATCCAAAACTTGAGCTAAAAAGGCTGATTCACGAAACGATACGCCGCATGATTAATGTGCTGGTGGTCGATTTGTGTACACATAGTGTAAAAAATATTAATAAGCAAAACCCACAAAGTATTCAAGATATTCGCCAAGCACCATATTTAATCAGCTTTAGCGAGGACATCTCTGCAAAAAATCATGCACTCAAACAGTTTTTGCGCAAAAATTTATATCAGCATTACAAAGTGAATCGTATGAGCGCCAAGGCTGAACGTATCATCCGCGAACTATTTGCAGTATTTTTGGCGGATATTGGTTTAATGCCGCACGAGTTTCAGCAATACGCCAAAGAAGACAAAGCTCGCGCAGTGGCCGATTATATCGCTGGCATGACTGATAGATTTGCTATTCGCGAACACCGCAGGCTGTTTGCGGTAGAAGAGTATTTGTAAATAGCCGTCATTGCGAGCGCAGCGTGACAATCCAAGTAACAAATCAGACTAAGATGGCTTTGTCGTAATAAAGAAAACCAATCGTATGGATTGCTTCGTCATTTCATTTCTCGCAATGACACCCGCTCGTCTTTGCGAACACAGTGAAGCAAACCAAGCAATAACACAATTTAAAAAAATAAAACTTAAATAGCGCAAAGCCAATGTTGCGTCATTACAACATTTGCTTAAAACTGTGCCATAAAGCCACAAAAAGCTTGCCCATAAACGCTAACTTTTGGCATACTTGCTAAACCTTCTTAGTAAATAGTAAGTAAATTGTTTTATTGAGAAAGTTCGCGAACTTTCTCGTTTTTGGTACTGAGTTATAACTAAAGACATAAAGTCTAGAAATAATGAAAGTTTCAAGAATGAGGGTATTTTAGCAGGGCAATTTTAAGTTTTAAACAGCAGTAAACCTTTTAGAAACAAAAACTTGGAGATTTATATGAATAACACAATTAAATTAGCAGTTGCAGCAGCTTTAGTGGCTGGTGCTTCAAGCGCTAACGCTGGCATCATGATTCCAGCTGGCGATTGGACATTGGACATTGGTGGCGTTGTAAACGCTTACTACACATCTACACGTCACTCAGGTGATAGCGTAGGTTTAGGTGGAGCTAACTCTACTGGTGAGTCTACAGAATCAAACATTACAACTGGTTTGCTACCAAACTATCTATCAGTTTCTGGCAAAACTCGCCAAAACGATTTAGATGTTGGTTTCACAATCAGTATTAACCCAGGTGCTTCTACAACTGCATCAGGCAAACAATCAGCTCAACAAGAAAACCGTCAAGC
>JANNFN010000139.1:0-23403 GCA_031379885.1 Methylotenera sp. | reverse complement strand
GGCACGTCCCTTTAAGCAGCAGCGCGATCCGCAAGCGATTCCACGCAGACCTAAGACTGATTTTAAAAAATTAGAAGTGGATGAAAATGCACCGCCTGAGCCAACACAACGCCTGCATAAGCTGATGGCTTTGGCTGGCTTGGGTTCGCGTCGTGATATGGAAGAGCTGATAGCGAGTGGTCGCGTGACGATTAACGGCGAAGCTGCCAAAGTGGGTGCAGGCGTGACTCAGCATGATGTTGTAAGGCTTGATAGTCGACCATTGCGTTTACCTTTTGAAGCAGAATTACCTCAAATACTGATTTATCATAAGCCTGAAGGTGAAATTGTCAGTCAAGATGACCCAGAAGGTCGTGCGAGTGTTTTCGACAAGCTGCCGCGCATCAAACAAGGCAAGTGGATCGCCATTGGCAGACTGGATATGAATACCAGTGGGTTGCTGATTTTTACCAATTCGGGCGAGTTGGCGAATCGTTTTATGCATCCACGCTATGAAGTTGAACGTGAATATGCGGTGCGGATTTTCGGTGAATTGACTGAAGGCCAGTTGCTGCAACTAACGCAAGGGATTGAGCTGGAAGATGGCCCTGCAGCCTTTGATAGCATTAGTCCGCAAGGCGGAGAAGGTGCTAACCATTGGTACCAAGTGATTTTGCGCGAAGGCAGAAATCGCGAAGTGCGGCGTTTATTTGAAGCGTTTCAATTACCGGTGAGCCGATTGATGCGAGTGCGCTTTGGCCCAGTCAATTTGCCACCACGCGTTAAACGTGGCCAAATGCTGAAACTAGAGCAAAAACAAGTGGTTGATTTGCTAGAATGGGCTGGTTTGGAAGTACCTAAAACGCCATTAAAACAGTTGAATCAACGTGAAAAAGATAAAGCGACTACGGTGTTTATGCCTAAAGTGCGCAAACAAAGAATGAGCGCGTTAGATAGAGATCCGGCTTATAGAAAGCCTCAAGAATCGAATGAAAACAGCAGGCCTGGAAGCCGCACCAATACTGGCTCGCAGGGCGGTGCTAAAAAGCCTGCATTAGGACAATCTAAACCAAGAAAACCTACAAACCGCCGTGTCCGTGGTGATTTACCTGCTGCGCCCCAAGTGAAAAATAGGCCGCAAAAGAAAAGCGATAACAATCGCGGCCGTGGCTAGTTTTAAAGCAGCTGTTCTTTAGTCAGTAAAAACACAAACTGATTACCCGATTCAACCTCTAGCCAAGTAAATGCCAGCTTAGGGTAAGCTTGTAATAAGGCATCGCGATTGTGGCCAATTTCCACCACCAATATACCGTCGTCATTTAGATATTTTTTGGCTTCGCGCAAAATAGTGTGTGTGTGATCTAACCCAGCAACACCGCTACCAAGCGCGATTTGTGGCTCGTTACGATACTCAGTTGGCAGCGTCGCCATGCTGGGCGCATCTACATAAGGTGGATTTGAAATAATCAAATCATACTTTTTGCCTTTTAGTGCAGCAAACATATCCGATTGAATAGCAGTGATTTGTTCCTGTAAGCCGTAGTTGGCGATGTTGATGTTAGCGACTGCAATGGCATCTGGCGAAATATCCACCACGTCAATTCGCGCATCGGGGAAAGATTCTGCGAGCAAAATGCCCAAGCAGCCACTACCTGTGCAAATATCGGCGGCAGAATGCACTAGTTCGGGATATTCAATCCAAGGTTGTAAGCCGTCTTCCAGCAACTCAGCAATAAAACTGCGCGGTACAATCACGCGTTCATCCACGTAAAATTTAAAGCCACGTAACCAAGCTTCGCGTACTAAATAGGCGGTTGGAGTGCGTTTAGTAATGCGCTGTTCGATTAAATGTGCAAGATGTTTGCGCTCTTGCTCCGTAATCACAGCATCCAAAAAATTATTCAGGGTGTCGTGCGGCAAATGTAATGCGCTTAGAATTAGCCATACGGCTTCATCGTAACTATTATCAGTGCCATGTCCGAAAAAAATATCAGATTCTTCAAATTGGCTGACGGTAAAGCGCAACCAGTCTCGGATGGTAAAAAGCTCTTCCGACAATCTAGGAAAATGCATCATTTCAATAACTTTTGCATGGTCAATTTGTAGGTTTCTTTCAGCGGCTCAATATCTGCTACGCCTACGCACTCATTGAGTTTGTGGATAGTTTTATTGAGGGGTCCAAATTCAATCACTTGTTTGCAAATGTCTGCAATGAAGCGTCCATCTGAAGTGCCGCCCGTGGTCGAAAGCTCAGGTGAAACACCGTAGGCCTTTTCAATTGCTCTGGAAATAGCTTCCACCAAATTGCCGCGCGGGGTGATGTAGGGCGGTGAATATTCCCACTCTAGGCCATACTCTAGCGCATGTTTATCTAAAATTGCATGCACACGTTCTTTTAAATTTTCCTCGGTGCTGGCGGTGGAAAATCTAAAGTTAAACAAAATTTCCACTTCGCCTGGCACCACGTTGGTCGCGCCTGTGCCACCATTCATGTTCGAAATCTGCCATGAAGTGGGCGGAAAATATTCGTTGCCCTTGTCCCACACGGTTTCGACCATGTCTTTAATGGCTGGCGCGACCAAGTGAATGGGATTTTTAACCAAATGCGGGTATGCAATATGACCCTGCAAGCCAATAACGGTGAGCTTTCCAGACAATGACCCGCGACGGCCATTTTTAATCATATCGCCAACGACTTTATTACTGGTTGGTTCGCCTACAATACAATAATCAATCAGTTCGCCACGATTTTTTAGTGCTTCAACTACTTTCACAGTTCCATTTACTGCTACACCTTCTTCGTCAGAGGTAATCAGCAAACCAATAGAGCCTTTGTGTTCTGGGTTTTCGGCAATAAATTCCTCGATTGAGGTAATAAATGCAGCCAAGGATGTTTTCATATCGGCCGCGCCGCGCGCGTACAACATGCCATCTTTAATGGTTGGTTCAAAAGGTGGCGTATGCCATTTATCTAGCGGGCCTGTGGGTACTACATCGGTATGTCCTGCAAACACTAATAATGGCGCGGCGGTGCCACAGCGGGCGTAAAAATTATCCACATCGCCAAAGCGCATACGCTCAATTTTGAAGCCTAGCATTTCTAGGCGCGCAATCATGACTTCCTGGCAGCCTGCGTCTTCTGGCGTATTGGATTGGCGTTTGAGTAAATCAATCGCAAGTTCTAGCGTTTTACTAACAGTTGGCTGACTCATTTGAATATAGCTTTATAGTCGGCTTCAGAAAAGCCCAAGGCAAGAATTTTACCGTTTTTTTCTAGTATAGGTCGTTTTATTACCGAGTTTTTTACTTGCATAAGCGCTATTGCAGCCGCGTTATCAACAATGCATGCTTTTGCACTGTCATCTAAGCCGCGCCACGTAAGCCCAGCGCGGTTGATGAGTTTTTCGTATGGCATTTGCGTTAGCCAATTCTCAAGTAATGGTTGCGATACACCTTGCTTTTTAAAATCGTAAAAGTTATAGGCAACACCATTGTTCTCAAGCCAATCTCGGGCTTTTTTGACTGTATTGCAGTTTGGGATTCCATAAAGTATGAGCGCTTGCATAGCGCTTATTTTAACAGCATCAGCCAATAGTTTGCAGTTGTGAAGGTTTTTATATTACTTCCGACAGAGAGTTGTCCATTAAAATTGGGTTACTCAATTCAAAGTTGATTGGTTGTGATTTGAATAAATGAAGCAACTCTGCTTCAGGAATTGGTTTTGAATACAAATATCCTTGCATATGATCACAACCTAACTCTGCAAGCGCCTTGCGCTGAGTTTCTGTTTCTACGCCTTCTGCCACTACGTTTAAATTAAATGCGTGTGCTAAGCGAATGACGGCATCAACTAATGCATGAGAATCAGGGTTCTCATTCACTTTAGCTACAAACACATTATCTAACTTAAGTTCATCTACGTGTAATTCTTGCAAATACTCAAGCGTAAATGGATTCAGACCAAAATCATCAAGCGCAATTTTAATATTAGCAGCTTTAAATTTAGCAATTAAAAGTTTAAATTGTGCTTCGTTTCTAACGGCTGTAGTTTCTTTAATTTCAAGCGTAAGATTTTGTGCAGGCACGCCGTATTTATCAAGGCATTTTATTGTTTCATCCACTAATGATGAGTTACGAAATTGTATGCGAGATAAATTGATAGAAAGATTTAAATCAATATTTGATTCTTTAGCACGATAAATAGCGACACATGCCTCTTCAATAACCCAGTTATTGATTTGATTAATAAGACCAAAGCGCTCTGCTGCGTGAATAAAGAGTTTAGGGTTAAGTAAACCTTTGGTTGGGTGATTCCAGCGGATAAAGGCTTCTGCGCCGATTGGTGTCATTGTTTTACAATCAACTTTAGGCTGAAACACTAGGCTAAACTCTTCATTTTCAAGGGCAAGCATTAAATCCCGCTGCAGTTCTAACATTTTATCAGCGGCTAATTCGATTTCCGCATCGTAAAATTTAAATTGATTTTTACCATTCTCTTTAGCCTTGTACATGGCTGCATCTGCACAGGCCATTAACTTATCGGTATCACCATCACCAGGATAAATAGCGACACCGACAGAACATGAAATTTCAATTTTTTGATTGTCAATTAAGAAGGGCTGATTGATAGAGTAAACGATCCGCTCGACGATAGGAAAGATATCTTCATTCGATTTAATGCCTTCTATAATGGCAATAAATTCATCACCACCTATGCGTGCTAGGGAATCACAACCCCGCACAGCAGCATTTAATCTATTGGCAGAAGAGGCTAAAACAACATCCCCCACTTGGTGCCCATAATTATCGTTGATAGGCTTAAAATGATCTAAATCAATATAGGCTAATGCAATCGTTTTACCAGAACGCTGGCTACGGCTAATAGCATTTTCTAAATTATGTTGAAAGCCGACACGGTTGGGTAAGTTGGTTAAGCCATCCATCATATTTAACAAGCTATACTCTGTTACTTTTTCTGTTTCAAACCTTTTGAAAGAAAATATTTTATAACCATGCTTTTCATAAAACATGGCAACAACAAATGTCAGTAAAAATAGGCAGGCAATAGAAAGCGAGATAATGGCAGCTAGCATTTTCTTGTTTGATGCAGCGTGCTCAAGAGCGATAGTAACGTCAGATTGCAGGATAATAGATGCACTAAATGAGATGTGTAAACCGATAACTGCAGCGGCAGTAATTAATGACAAAATTAGTTTGATTAAAAGTGCATTTTCACCAGTATATTCTTTCATCCAAGAGAGTGTGAGCATGGTTAAGAGGCATAAGGTCACAACTAAGAACAGCGCGATTAATAATGGTAAAGGGTCTAACGTAATATTATTTGGTGTGTGAATAGCAATTGTAGCGAGATAGAACATGGCGTAACTGCTTAGGCCAGCAACCAAGCTGCCAAAAATTAACAGTGGAAAAGAGGTTAATTTCTTACTGGAGATGTGACATATTATTAGTCCTACAAGCCACCCAAAGAACCATGATGCCAACATTACTAACGTAGAAAATTGAAAAACATTCTCACTTTGAAAAGCGAGAAAATTCACAAACTGTATGCCCCATATGCCGCTACCTACCGCTACTGAATAAATTGGCAACAGAAATTGCCTGTCAGCTTTACTGGAGAAATGGATACGATTTACAAAGCTGAATGTAACAAACATAGCTAAACTACTCTGCATTAGAGAAAGAAGTGTTAGCCAAATGTCGTATTTTAGTTCCATCATTTAAATAAAATCTCAATGTTTTTTTATATGTTATTGAGTTTTATAAGCACTGATTGTGCCATCTGAAATAGTGGGTATAAATTAGTGATATAAATCATATGCTTGATTAAAAATTTCAAGCATATGATTTATTAGTGAAGTAAATTAAAGGTTGATGTTCATCCAATTTTGTCGAAATGTCGACAAAAAAGGTTAGATGCCACGTAGCAATTCGTTAATGCCAACTTTCCCTAAAGTTTTCGCATCCACTTTTTTAACGATTACTGCGCAATACAGACTGTAGCTACCATCTTTAGATGGCAAATTTCCAGAAACCACGACAGAGCCGCTAGGTACACGACCATAAAAAACTTCACCAGTCTCGCGGTCATAAATTTTGGTGCTTTGGCCAATGTACACGCCCATGGAAATAACACAATTGTCTTCCACAACCACACCTTCAACCACTTCAGAGCGTGCACCAACAAAGCAATTATCGCCGATGATGGTGGGCCCTGCTTGCACTGGTTCTAGCACGCCGCCAATGCCTACGCCACCACTTAGGTGCACATTCTTGCCGATTTGCGCGCACGAGCCGACCGTTGCCCATGTATCTACCATAGTGCTTTCGCCCACATGTGCACCGATATTGACATACGAAGGCATGAGTACGGCATTTTTACCAATAAACGAACCACGACGAACGATGGCATTGGGAACCACGCGGAAGCCGCCTGCTTTAAAATCTTCTTCAGTGTAATTGGCAAATTTTGGAGGCACTTTATCAAAATAGCGCGTGACGCCATCATCCATCAGTTTGTTATCCTCTAAGCGAAATGACAATAAGACAGCTTTTTTCAACCACTGATGTGTTTCCCATTGCTGGCTATCCCCAATGCGTGAAGCCACACGCAATTTGCCAGTATCTAAATCATTTAATACTGACTCAATGTGGGCTTTTATTTCGGGTGTTGCATTGCCTGGGTTGATGTTGGCGCGGTCTTCAAATGCAGCTTCGATAATGCTTTGACGTGGATCCATAGGACTCTCAGAATAGTTAATTGAACAAAACCATTATTTTAACCTATATAGACAATAAGCCAAAAAAAAGCGCGTTGCGATTTGCAAAGCGCTTTTAATAAAACTTAAAAATTATTTATGATTTCGCTTTAGCTGCTTCGTAAAGCGGGCGTACTTTTGGTGCCAATGCTTTTAAATCGGCAATACGGTTCGCGCTGGCCGGGTGAGTACTTAAAAATTCTGGTGGGGCACCTTTGTTCATCGCCTCCATTTTTTGCCATAAAGTCACTGCAGCATCAGGATTGTAACCGGCGCGAGCAGCCAGCTCTAAACCCATTTTATCCGCTTCACGTTCTTGTTCGCGCCCATTAGGAAGCGAGAAAAACAATTGAGAGCCCATACCAGCTGCTTGTACCGCTGCGCCACCCGCAGAACCAGTGACCAATGAAGCAAGTGCTTGCAAGCCAAATTGTTGTACATAAGCTTGTGACATCCGCTCACGGCCGTGCTCACGCAAGGCATGTGAAATTTCGTGGCCAATTACCGCGCCTAGCTCGTCGTCGGTTGCTTTTAGTTTATCCATCATGCCAGATAACACCATAATTTTACCGCCAGGCATGCAGTAGGCATTAAGCTGATCATTTTTTTCAACATTCACTTCCCACTTCCAGTTAACCGCATCGGGTCGGAATACACCAACCTGTGCAATCAAGCGATTTGAAATTGCACGCACACGTTCCAGTTGGGCGGGGTCAGCGTTAAGCGTATTTTTCTTTTTTGCTTCGCCTAAAGTTTGGGCGTAGGCTTGCGCAGACATTTTATCCACAGAGCCAGAAGGCAACAGCATAAATTGCGAGCGCTTAACACCTGAAACACTGTCTTTAGTTGTAGTAGCACAGCCACTAATTTGTAAAGTGAGGGCGGTGATAAGTAAAAGAGTAAGTTTTTTCATTTTAGATTCCTTAAAACGGATATTTGGTATTAACGCATCATTTGCAAAACGGTTGAATCATTGGCTAAATTATTAATTGCGAACCCAATTCAATGACACGGTTAGGAGGCAATTTAAATTGGTTGGTGATGGTTTCCGCGCTACGGAATAGGCCGATAAAGATTTTTTTGCGCCAATAGGACATGCCAGATTTATGGCTGGCAATTAAACTTTCTTTGCCAATAAAGTAAGAGGTATCCATTGCGTCAAATTCTAAGCCATATTTAGCACATAAGGCCAAATCGCGAGGCAAATCTGGCTCGTCTTTAAAGCCATAACGCACCGTCACACGGTAAAACTCATAAGCTAGCGCTTCAACACTGGCCCGCTCTTCAAGATTAGTATGCGGGATGTCTAAAAACTTCACGGTTAAAATCACCACTTTTTCGTGCAGTACTTTATTGTGTTTTAAGTTGTGCAACATAGCATGCGGCACGCCTTCTGGGTTGGGCGTCATAAATAGTGCAGTGCCAGGCACGCGTGGTGGTGGATGCGCACCAACCGCTTCAATAAAGGGTTCTAGCGCCATGGCTTCAGATTTTAAGCGAGCGTAAACCAAAAATCGCCCAGTTTTCCATGTTAGCATGAGTGTAAAAATACAGATGCCGATAAGCAATGGCACCCAACCACCATCAGGTATTTTCAACACGTTTGCGCCAAAAAATGCTAAATCAATAGTTAAAAACAAGGCCACCAGTAAATAGGTTTTGAGTTTACTCCAACGCCATATCTCAATAAACACAATAGAAGCTAGCAGTGTAGTAATCACCATATCACCTGTTACCGCAATGCCATACGCGGCGGCCAAATTGCCTGAACTTCGGAAGCCAAGCACTAGTGCCATTACACCTAGCATTAAGCCCCAGTTCACACGTGGCATGTACACTTGGCCTTGTGTATTTTCTGAAGTGTGTTGTATGTGCATGCGCGGCAAGTAGCCCAATTGTAGGGCTTGGCGAGAAACAGAAAATGCGCCTGTAATCACCGCCTGTGAGGCGATTACAGTGGCTACTGTCGCCAAGCCAATTAAAGGAAATAGCGCCCATTCTGGTGCAAGTAAATAAAAGGGGTTTTTGATGGACTCCGGATTGTGCAGCATCAGCGCTCCCTGCCCGAAATAATTGAGCAACAAGGCAGGCAATACGAAGCCAAACCACGCTAAACGAATGGGGAAACGCCCAAAATGCCCCATGTCAGCATACAAAGCCTCTGCGCCGGTTACCGCCAACACCACTGCACCCAGCGCCACAAAAGCAATCCAAGGCTGGTGGGTAAAAAATTGAATTGCATATAAGGGGTTAAGTGCATTTAAAATAGTGGTGTCGTGCATAATATTAATTGCACCAAGCAAGCCCAAGGTGCTAAACCATATCAACATCACAGGACCGAAAAATGCACCAACCACTTCTGTGCCCTTGCTTTGCGCCCAAAATAAGCCAAATAGTACGGCCAATGTAATCGGCACGATAAAGTGATGCAAGTGCGGCGCAGCGACTTCCAAGCCTTCCACTGCAGAGAGTACAGAAATTGCCGGTGTAATCATGCCATCTGCATAAAACATACACGCGCCCAATATGCCCAGCAACATAATGTTGCGCTGCTTTATTCTGCTACTTCCAGCATTGCGGCTCGCGAGCGCCAGCAAAGCCATAATGCCGCCTTCGCCACGGTTATCGGCGCGCATAATAAACGCAACGTATTTGATGGAAACGATAAGAATGAGTGCCCAAGTAATTAGCGATAAAATGCCGTAAACATTACCAGGGTTAAGCGTTAGTGGATGATGTCCAACTGAAAATACTTCTTTCATGGTGTACAACGGGCTAGTGCCAATATCGCCAAATACCACGCCCAAAGCGGCTAACGCCATGGTGTGTAGAGCGGTTTTGTGAGAGTTATTATTATCCATTGGTAGAGGCATTCAAGCGAGTTGCTATTATCAATCAATTAAGCACAATTAATCAATTAAAAAGACAAACAAATAGCGGAAGATTTTTTTAACTCATACTAGTTGGTACAGCCAATGCAAATAATGTTTGGCTAAGGTAACAATATTATTGATTATTTAATATCAGCTAAGTTTTTGGTTGCGACTAGCTACCAAGCTTAACAGAATGCTGGTTCCCAGTATTGCGATGATTACACCAAGTGATACAGTCACGGGAACTTTAAACCAATCTACAATGAGCATTTTTGTTCCAACGAATATGAGCACTAAAGCTAGGCCATATTTAAGCAGATGGAAACGCTCAGCCATATCTGCTAACAGAAAATACAGGGCACGCAAGCCTAATATGGCAAATATGTTTGAGGTGAATACGATGAATGGATCGCTTGTAATGGCGAAGATAGCAGGAATACTATCCATCGCGAATATGACATCGGAGAATTCAATCAATACTAACACCAAAAACATCGGCGTGAACCAGCGAACTCCTTTTTCATAAATCCAGAATTTGTCACCGTGATAACCTTCAGTAATGCGCACATGGCTACGTAGCCATTTCAGTAGTGGGTTTTTGGCCAGATCTGTTTCGTGATCGGCAAAAATAAACATCTTAATGCCCGTAATCAGTAAAAAAGCGCCAAACAAATAAAGCACCCAATGAAACTGTGCAATCAGCCATGCACCCAACATAATCATAATAGCGCGCAATATGATTGCGCCTAATACACCGTAGACTAATACGCGCTTCTGAAACTCTAATGGCACGGCAAAATAGCTAAAAATCGTGACGAAAACAAAAATATTATCCATGGCTAAGGTTTTTTCTAACAAATATCCCGTTAAATATTCCATGGTTTTACTATTGGCTAATTCCCTACCTGATGTGTTGTCTAGCCAACTCCACAATGCCGCGCCAAATAACAATGCTAATGTAAACCATATCACAGACCATACTAGCGCTTCTTTCGCCCCGACTTTATGTGCCCCTTTGCGCCCTAATGCAAACATATCTATAGCTAACATTGCTACTACAAAAACACCAAATCCTGCCCACATCCACCAAGTGGCGATTGATTGTAGAGCGCTCGCGGTTTCTAGATTATTCATTTTATCCGGCCATTTCAGTTTGTTCAGTTGTAGAGGATTCGTCTTCGTGTAAATGTGCAGTCCATTCTCGCCATACTGCCCAAGCGACTGCCAGCACAATTGGCCCGATAAATAAGCCTACCAAGCCAAAGGCCAGCAAGCCGCCGAGTACGCCAAATAGCACCAGCAAAAATGGAATAGGACTAACACTGCTAATAAATATTGGCCGCAATACATTATCAAGCTGACTCACAATTGCAGCGCCCCATACCCATACACCAATAGCTTCTGCTGTTTGACCTTGGATTAGCAGCCATAAACCAGCCGAGCCCCACGCTATTGGCGTACAAAATGGAATGAGCGCGAGCATGGCGGTGATCACGCCAAAAATAACGGGTGATGATAGCCCTGCAACCCAATAGCCAAGCCCTGCTGCCACACCTTGCACCAATGCGGTAAGTAGTACGCCATACACCACAGCACGCGTTGTGATACCAGCGGCATGTACATAATCGTGCGCTTGTGGGCCGATAAATCTGGCCAGCACATGACGCAACTCTGCAATAATTCTTGCACCATCGCGATAGAAGAAGAATAAAATAATTACCACAACTATTAGCTTGACTAAATTTTTACCAATACTACCTGCCAAATTTGCGACATCATTTACATGAGTAGCCAACCACGACTTGATTGCGCCAGAAAGTCCTTGTGGATTGGCGAATACTTGAGTCTGTTGCACTAGCCAGTCGCCCAACAAATTATTTAAACCAGGCAAATTTTTAAGCAATTCTGGTTGTAGTGGTGTTGCTAAAAAAGCCTGAATTGCTGGATATACATCTGCAACTTCTTTTTGCGCAAGCCAAGCTAACCAGATTAATGGCAAGAACAGTGTCACTGCTGCAAGTGTCGCAGTGATTGACGCTGCTAGCGTGTCGCGGCCATTGCACCATTGCCGCACACGCGATGCAATTGGCCATGAGGCATAGCTAAGCACACCTGCCCATGCTAAAGGCACAAGAAAAGGAGCTAACACGATAAAGGCCAAGATTGCTAAGCCTGTTAGCGCAATCCATGGCACAATGCGCTGGTTAAGTTGGGTTGTCATATGCAACGCGTATATTTCTTAAAATTATTTATTCTGGCTCGCATGGTTTCCAGCAGCAATACGATCCATCAGCGCAAACATGACGCCAGAAAATACTAGCGTTAAATGAATACCCACTAACCATGCAAGCTGATAATTTCCATTGGGTTCTGCTAATACTTCTTTTACGTTGATAAAGTATTTAAGCAGTTCAATCCCAGAAATTGCTACTATAGAGCCAATTAGCTTGAGTTTTAAGTCTGAAAATCCAACATGCCCCATCCACTCTGGGCGATCTTCGTTGTCGCCAGTGTCAATTTTAGAGACAAAGTTTTCATAGCCAGCAAAGATGATAATCAGCAGTAAATTTGCTACCAAGGTAATATCTACCAAGGTTAGAATCCCTAGTAATGCTTCACCACCGTCACCGTTAAATACAACCGGAACTAAAAACAAAAAAGCTTTTAAAAACTTAACCAATAGCAGGGCAATGCCAGCAATTAAGCCGATGTAAAAAGGCACCAGCAGCCAACGACTTCCAAACATAAAATGCTCTAGGAACAATTCAACACGTTTCATTTTCATTTTTTTAATCTCTATTATTATGAATTACTACGCAATGCGGCTATGCGTTCAGATAAATCTGGGTGGCTTGAAAATAGGCGTTTGAAACCGCCAGCACCGCCGCCAGATATGCCGGAAGCCGCCATTTGTTTAGGTAGCGCCGAAGGCTCATGTTCTGCCTGCAACCGCTCCAAGGCTGCAATCATTTTTTTGCTACTAGATAACTTAGCCGCACCTGCATCGGCCCTAAATTCGCGTTGACGTGAAAACCACATCACGATAATAGAGGCTAATACACCTAAAACCAATTCTGCGACAATCATGGTGACAAAGAACGCAGGACCAGTGCCTTTTTCAGTTTTAAAGATAATTTTATCCACCGCGTAGCCAACCACTCGCGAGAGGAACATGACAAAAGTATTCACCACGCCTTGAATGAGCGTGAGCGTGACCATGTCGCCATTTGCAACATGGGAAACTTCATGCGCGAGCACGGCTTCGGCTTCATCTTTACTCATTTTGTTGAGTAAGCCTGAAGATACTGCCACTAAAGAACTGTTTTTAGTCATGCCAGTGGCAAATGCGTTGACCTCTGGCGAATCGAATACAGCTACTTCTGGCATTTTAATGCCGACCATTTCTGCCTGTTCACGCACTGTTTTAATCAGCCAAATTTCTGTAGGTGTGCTTGGAGCGTTAATCACCACCGCGCCAGACATACGTTTGGCCGACCATTTAGACATAGCCAATGAAATGAACGCTCCGCCAAAACCCATGATGGCTGCAAAAACCAATAGGTTAGAAAGGTCTAAACCATTGGCATTGAGATAAGGTTCCACACCTAATAAGCGCATGGAGACAGAAAGCACCAGCATAATGGCAATGTTGGTGGCTAAAAAATACAGAACACGTTTCATTAAAATCTCCAGTAAAAACTAGCCGCGATTAGCAATGGGCAGCTAACTAAGTAATGCCAACAGCTTACCAATTATTTACCTGTGTAGGGAAGAGATGAATGGTGTACCACAATGCGTAAGTTGCCTGCATCGTCTTTGACATAGGTCCACGTTTTATCAACGGTTGTCACTTTGCCATCTTTGTTGGTAATCATCACGTTGCCCATACTGGTTGCTGAGTCACCTGCAATAAAAATGCCTGCGTTTTGTGCTTCACAACCCGTCCAGCCTTTGAGTGCAAAACCTTTGTCATGCGGATAAGCTGAGTCACCACCAACAAAGTAGGCGACTGCACCATCACGTGTGGTGCGGAATGTTTGTGGTGCAACGGTAAGTGTAGGTTTAAATAAAACTGCGCCCATTTGATAGCCGTAAGCACTGTCAATCACTTTTTCAGCCAGTGCCTTGGCAGCTGGCTGGCCTTCTTTGTCGTAAGTGCTGCTAATATCAACCAATGCTTGGCACCAAGCTTTTTGTGCGCCGATGACTTCTGATTCGGTGATGGCTTGATTGACCACAGTTGTAGCCAAAGCTGTTGTTGTGATGCTCGCTAACGCAAGTGCTAGTAAAGATTTTGATAGAACTTTCATGATTTCATCCGTTTAAATATTGTAAAAATTAGTTTTGAACCATTCATTTTTGTTTGGTAGGTTCATGCCAAAAATTTGTAAACTTATTTATTCGGTTAATTCTTCTCTTGAAGACAACATGACCTTTTCATGTGAAAACTCACGCGCGCGCTCTAAGCGTCTGTTTAATGTGCGTGCACAGCGATCACTCGCGCGATCTATCGCCACGTAAAGGTTAGTTTCGGTGTCCTCAATCACAATGTCGTTGTTACCGGCTAAACTAATATCAATTTGGCAACGTTTATCTACACCGCCGCGTGGGCCGTTAATATCCGCCAACCGCACTTTTACTTTTGTCACCTGTTTATCATTGCGATTTAACGCAAACCCCATCCGATGTTTCGTATAGTCCCGAATGCTATCAGTGAGTGAAAACCCATTGGTTTGAATATCAAGTTGCATCTTGTCCTCCTTTGTAGTATGAATGAAGTTGCATTTAAGAAAGCTGAGCTATGAAGCTCAGCTTTTTAAGCGCTAAAATTTATTTCTGGGTTGTTGTAGCGGCAGGGCGACCTTCTACTTCAGGGCTGGCAGCTTCTGCCTCGGTGATAGCTTTATCAGCTGCCTTTTTTTGGTCTTTGATAATGCTCCCTTTATGAGACTCTACAGAGTGTTTTTCGTGGTTTGTTGTAGCTGCTGGGCGAATTTCTTTCTCAGGAGTTGCTTTTTTCGCAGCTTCTATTTCTTCAGCAGTTGTTTTCTGTTGATATTCAATTTGTGGGTCAGCCAAAACGGGTAAAGAAATACTCAATAAAATAGTAGTTAATCCATATAGTAGTGTTTTCATTTTAAATCTCCTTAACATTATGCTTTATATAAAAAATATTCATTTTTAATTACTTGGTACTAAACCAAGCCTTGGTTTAGCATGTTTCCATTTTCATATTCTCCTGTTACCTAATATTTACATTACCTGACTCAAGGTTGCGTTGTGTCTAATCGCATTCACCCTATTAACAGTTTTATCTGTAACTTGTGATGCTAACTTAGCCTTTCTGCTAGGCTGCATAGCTAAAGCTTTATTTTCAGCTAGTGCATTTCCACTAAAAAGTAGACTAAATTTTTCTGGTGTTGGCAAAATGCCCATTCGTATTGCGTACTGGAGGCGTCTGCCAGAATAACTACGCAAAATATCTTCAATTGACTCAATATAATTAATTTCAATTTTCATGATGTCATTTCCTTTCTATTTAACTTGTGGCAACTTTACGCCGAAAATATACTTCCAACAAACAGATTTATAGTGAATAATACATCTAAATTTTCGATGTATTATTTTGTTGGGGAGATCTGATGACTAACTTAAACTTCAAGCACTTACGTTATTTTTGGATGGTGGCAAAGACGGGCAGCATTGTGCGCGCCAGCGAGCAACTGTACTTATCGCCGCAGTCAATAAGCGGCCAGCTGGGTGATTTGGAAAATAGTCTTGGCGTACAGCTGTTTCGCAAAGTAGGTCGCGGTTTGGAGTTGACCGACATGGGTAGAAGGATTTTTAGCTACGCTGATGAGATATTTGCGCTTGGCGGCGAACTGATAGATGTAACACAAAATCAGCAAGTAAAAAAAAGCACGCCATTTCGCATTGGCATTACAGATTCGGTGGCCAAATCGGTTGCTTATCGTGTGATTGAACCCGTATTACATATTGAAGAGCCAATACGTTTAATTTGCCGCGAAGGCAAACTGGCAAGTTTACTCTCCGAAATGTCAGTAAATCAGCTCGATTTGGTCATTGCAGATCGGCCAATGCCACCTAATTTGAATGTTCGCGCAAATAATCATCTACTCGGAGAAAGCAAACTCGCTATTTTTGCCACGAAACGTTTACTTGAAACTTATACTGAAAAAAATAAAAATGTGGCATTCCCATTGATGCTTAATGGCGCGCCATTTTTGCTCCCAGGCGAAGATTTTACTTTTCAGAAAAAATTAATCGCGTGGTTTGAATCCAAAAATATATATCCTCGCATTGTTGGTGAGTTTGATGATGGCGCATTGCTGAAGTCTTTTGGCCAAGCGGGTGCAGGTTTTTTTGCCGCATCAATGGCAATTGCAGATTATATTTGCCGTCAATATGATGTGGAACAAGTTGGTGTAATTGAAACTGTGACGGAGCAACTATATGCAATTACAACAGAGCGGCGCCTTACCCATCCTGCTGTAATCGCAATCGTAGAAGCGACTTCTGAGATATTTTCAATGAAGTAGAATGAATAATTATTTTTTTAATTTAAGCGGTATCTAGTTAATGAGAGTCGGCATTATTTTTTTTGGATTACCTAGACACACCAGTGTCACGTTGCCAAGTATAAAGAAATATATACTAGAAGCATTAGAAGGGCATACAGTTTTTATCGAAAGTTGCCTATCTTTACAAGATAGTATTGCGAATGAGAGGTCAGCAGAGTTCACACATTTAGATGCTACTAACTATGAATTTTTTAAGCAATATCCCCACCAGTTTGTTCCACCAAATCTTCTACTGAACAATTATTTGCATGCCGAACTATTAAAGTTTGGTGATAAATGGGCTGACGACGGGCAATCGCTAAACAACTTAATGATGCAATTACAGTGTATTAAAAATGCCTATATAAATTGTAAACAACATGATTGTGATATTTATTTGTTTGTACGGCCCGATTTAATTATTCATGAGCCCATGCCAATTCAGCTATTTATAAAAAAATACGCGCATAAAAATGCCATCCTATTGCCTAGTTGGCAATGGCATGGGGGCGTAAATGATCGTTTTGCAATAGCGACTAAGGTGTCTGCAGAAATTTATGGGCTCAGATATGATCAAGCTTTGGCCTATTGTACAAATAAGCAAAAGCCACTACATTCAGAATCATTTTTGCGTTATTTGCTTAGCTTGCACCAAGTAAAGATTAAAACTTGCCAGACAAAAATGTCTAGAGTGAGGGTAATAGGGCCAATTAAAGATGAGATTTTTTCGTGTGTAATGCGAATGGGTGGTTTCAAAAACGCCTTCTACGCGCAAATGAACCAGTTGGTATTGTTAGACAGAATTCTAGGGCTGTTAAAGGTGACTTTGCGCTATGTGGCGATGCAACTTAAACTCACAGGACGCCCTAGGTAAATTGATTATTGTTTGGTTTCAGTCACTTGTGCTACAAGTTTGCCAAACTGCAATGTGATTTTCACCATATTGCCAGTTTGTAATTGTTGACTACTATTTACTAACTCATCTTTTTCGTTATATACCAAGCTATAGCCACGTGCTAACACATTTTTTGGGTTGAGCTGTTCAAGACTATTTTTTATTTGTAAAACATGTTGTTGATGCGATTTTAATATGCTCTGCAAGGCAATATCCATGCGGTGTTTGAGCTGTTTAATTTGAGTGGTTTTATTTTCTATTTGTTCAATCGGCGAAATTAATCTGCGCGCTAAATAATCCAGCGTTTGAGCATGGCTCTGCAGCCCAGCATCCATGCGCCTTCCAAGCCTGCTCCATAATTGTAGTATTTGTGTTTTTAATGCTTCTATATCTTGGCAAGCTAACTCTGCCGCGGCTGTCGGCGTGGCAGCGCGCATATCCGCGACAAAATCGCAAATGGTAAAATCGGTTTCGTGGCCAACGCCGCTAATAGTCGGAATCGCAGAATCATCAATCGCTCGCGCGACAACTTCTTCGTTAAATTGCCATAAATCTTCCATGCTGCCGCCACCGCGGCAAATAATCAGCGTATCTACTTCTGCGCGCATGTTTGCCGTATGAATCGCCTTGGCAATGAGCGCCGCCGCGCCTTTGCCTTGTACTGGCGTGGGGTAAATGATCACTTTGATATTTGAGTTGCGGCGTTTTAATGTGGTGAGTACATCTCGCAAAGCGGCGGCATCGGTCGAGGTAACGATGCCGATAGTTTTTGGAAACTTTGGAATAGCCTTCTTGTAAGCTGCATCAAATAAGCCTTCGTGCTCTAGCTTGATTTTCAGTTTTTCAAACGCTTCAAATAAAGCGCCCAAGCCCGCTTTTTGTACGAATTCTACAGTTAATTGAAAATCACCGCGCGCTTCGTACAGTGTCACTGTGCAGCGTGCTTCAATTTTATCGCCTTCGCGTGGGATAAAATCGACATAGCTATTGCGGCCTTTAAACATTACGCATTTGACTTGCGCGCTTGAGTCTTTAAGCGAGAAATACCAGTGCCCGCTAGCAGCGCGAGTAAAGTTGGAAACCTCGCCCGATATCCAAAATAACGGAAAGCTCATTTCCAACACTTCGCGTGCTAAACGATTTAATTCGGAAACGGTCAATATATGATTAGGCGTTAAATTCGGGTTGCTTAAATTTGTGGGTAAATCTGCCAAAGTTTGCTCGCCTAATAGTTTATCTAGGTTAAAATGTTTTTAGTGATTATAAGGTAAAGATGAATATGCTAAACAAACTTCTTATGGGCCGTACAGGCTATTTAATCGGCTTTGCAATGTCTTTTGGCTTGGTCGGCTTGGCACTGTGGATACAAACCACTTATAACCTTGAGCCATGCCCGCTCTGTATTTCGCAACGTATTATTTTTATGTCGCTGGGCGTGTTATTTTTTGTTGCAGCGTTTGTAAAGCCACAAACTATATTTTCTAAAATATTGACCTTATTACAAGTACTAACCTCGCTGGGCGGTGCCGGTGTGGCGATTCGGCATTGGTGGCTGCAGGCGCACAGGGGTGAAATCATTGCCGATTGCGGAGTGGGTTTTGATTACATGTTTGACAATTTCCCACTACAAAAAGCATTTAAACTCATATTTCGCGGCACTGGCGATTGCGCGGCAATTGATTGGACTTTTCTAGGCTTAACTCTGCCACAACTGGGCTTGATTGCTTTTATTGGCTTTGGGTTGCTTGCAGTATATCTTGCCAAGTTGAACTTAAAAACAAGTTGAATAGAAAATAAAGAAATTATGTATAAAACATTAGACGACTTTGTAGGCAATACGCCGCTGGTGGCGCTAAAGCGCATGCAAGGCGAAACTACGAACACCATTTTGTTGAAACTTGAGGGCAATAATCCTGCGGGTTCGGTGAAAGATAGGCCCGCATTTAGCATGATTTCGCGTGCCGAAGCGCGCGGCGACATTAAGCCGGGCGATACGCTCATTGAGGCAACAAGCGGTAATACTGGCATTGCATTGGCGATGGTGGCCGCTATGCGCGGCTATAAAATGGTGCTGGTGATGCCAGAAAATCAAAGCGTGGAGCGCCGCCAAAGCATGAAAGCCTACGGCGCGGAGCTGGTATTAACGCCAAAAGACGGCAGTATGGAACTTGCCCGCGACGTGGCGCAAAAAATGGCGCTCGAGGGTGAGGGCATTGTGCTGGATCAATTCGCGAACATGGATAATCCGCTTGCGCATTACGAAACTACAGGCCCAGAAATTTGGCGCGACACGGCGGGAAAAATCACGCATTTTGTTTCTAGCATGGGTACTACAGGTACGATTATGGGCGTTTCGCGCTTTTTGAAAGAGCAAAATCCCAATATCAAAATTATCGGTGTTCAACCAGAAGAAGGCAGTCAAATTCCCGGTATTCGTAAATGGCCAGAAGAGTATATGCCAACTATCTTTGATGCAAAACGTGTGGACGAACTGCGTTATGTATCACAAAAAAATGCCGAAAACATGACCAGAAAGCTCGCGACTGAAGAAGGTATTTTTGCGGGAATCTCTAGTGGTGGTGGGCTTTATACGGCATTACAGCTTTCGAAAGAGTTAACAAATGCGGTGATTGTTTCTATCGTTTGTGATAGAGGCGATAGGTATCTTTCTACTGGCGTATTTCCTAGTTAAAAACACTTATTTTGTCGTGATACTTTGTTGCTTCACCAAAAATCCAACTTTACATATGGCCTATATGCCGCAGTTGAATTTTATGGCTCGCGCCGCGTCTCACTTAAAACTAAGTGTTTTTAATTTATATTGCATCGCTTTTTTAAGCTTCATTTTGCTGGTGCAAAACGCGTTTGCAGTTAGCCAAATCAACATTCAAATTGGCGCGCTGAGTAATGAAACTATCGAAGCGCGTAACGTTAATATTCAGTTTAATTTAAAATCCACACCTACTATTGCGCTCAAAACCGAGCTCAAACAACCGGCCGATAAGGCTTGGTCGCAAGCGCAGTTGCGTTGCCAAGTGCCAGAAAAAATCACACAAGATGTATGGAATTGCACAGATGGCAAGTTTACTGCAACGCGCATCAACTTGCCTTTTGCGTTAGATTTTACGCCGCAACCCAAAGGTTTTGTGGCGAATTTAAATCTGCAAAATGCTAGCTTTAGTGATGAAGCTGGCTTGCACGCGGCTGAGAAACTCACGGGTCATTTAACCGTGGTTGCCAAGCAAGATGGAGATACGCTGCATTTTAATAGCGCGCTCAACTGGCAAAGTGGCGAGGTGTTTTGGCAACCGCTGTATTTCGCTAATGGCGGTCATGAGCTACAGGCAAACGGTAGCTTAAAAGGCGATATTTTGACGTTAGACAATGCGACTTTGAAGCTGGATAAAGTTGGTGACTTAAAATTTAGTGGCCAGACCAATACCAAGACTTTCAAGATTCAAACGTTAAACGCAGATTTGCCTAATCTAAATCTTGCTGAAGCTTACCCCATGTTATTTAAACCTTTTTTAGGTAAAACTATGTTAAATAATGCGGAGATTGATGGCAAAGCGGCCTTAAATATGAGCGTGGTGGATTCGCAAGTGAAGGCGTTTAAAGTGACTTTGAAGGATGTGAATATTGACGACAAAAATCACAAATTTGCGTTTTACAATTTAAATGCTGATGTTCCGTGGAGCTATGATGACGAGACCAATATCAAGCTTTCTTACAATAATGGACAATTATTGAACATGCCGCTAGGCCTCACCAGTATTGGTGCACAGGTTAATCGATATTCGCTGATTTCGCCCGAAATTACCTTGCCCATTTTAGATGGCGCGTTTAAATTAAGCGATATTTCCGCAGCGCGTATTGGCAGCGATTGGCATTGGCATTTGCGCGCGGCGCTCACGCCAGTATCGATGCCAGATGCTTCGCGTGCATTTAAATTGCCGATTATGCAAGGTAAGGCCTCAGCCGAGATTCCGCTTGTTACTTACAGTAGCGGCATTTTAACTACCGATGGTGAAATGGCGCTGAACGTGTTTGATGGCCAAGTAAAAGTCACCCATCTGACGATGATTAACCCATTAGGCGTAACGCCAAAATTAAGTGCAGATATGAATTTGCGGAATCTTGATTTAGGCGAACTCACGCGCACCTTTAGCTTTGGCGCAATTGAGGGCAAGCTGGATGGCGATGTGGATAACTTGGAAATGATCAACTGGAAACCAGTGAATATGGATGCCAAAGTGCAAAGCAGCCCAGGAAAATATACCAAGAAAATCTCACAACGCGCAGTAGAAAATATTTCCTCGCTTGGCGGGGCGGGCGCTGCAGCCGCTGTACAGCGTAGTTTTTTGCGATTCTTTAAAGAATTTAATTACGAAAAAATGGGTTTAAGCTGCAAATTACGCAACGATATTTGCGAAATGAACGGCGTCGAGTCAACGCCGGGGGGGTACGTCATCGTTAAAGGTAGTGGCATACCTGCAATTACCGTGTTGGGGTACAATCAAAATGTAAGTTGGGGCGAGTTAATCAACCGTATTAAACGGGTGATCGATGGCAACGCCAAAGCAGTTGTTAAATAAGTATTTGTTAATTAAGGATTTTAAAATGAGACTTTCATTAGTAACTGGGCTTGGATTAGGTTTGGCGGCAGTTTTGTCTGCCTGCGTGACGATTAATATTTACTTTCCTGCCGCGGCGGCAGAAAAAGCGGCCGATAAGATTATTGAAGAAGTTTGGCAGCTTAAAGATGGCCAACAAGCGCCTGCCGAAAAACCTGCCGACACGCCTGCTGAAACACCAGCTAAATAAAGGACATGAAAATGAAAAAACTATTAGTAGGATTTATGATGATTGTCAGCATGTTCGCCGCAAATTGGGTAGCCGCAGCGGCAGATTTAGAGGTGAATACGCCAGCAATTTCTGCGCTAAAAGCTAGCATGCAAGGGCGTCACGGCCAATTAAGCCCGCATTATTCTGCTGGTGCAATTGGCTTAACTAAAGATGGCATGATTGCAGTAAAAGACGCAACCGCGGTGCCATTAAAAGACCGCGGTGCTTTAAATGGATTGGTTTCGGCAGAAAACGCAGACCGCGCTAATTTGTATAAAGAAATCGCTACCGCTAATGGTCACCCGGAATGGCAAGGTGATATTCAAAACACCTTTGCAGGCCGCTGGATAGATAAAGCGCAGAGCGGTTGGTGGTATCAAGGTGCGGGTGGCTGGGTGAAGAAATAAGCCGAAAATAATAAGTAGATTTAGGCAGTACTAAAAATAGGTAATGACATGATTTTATTATGTACTTTAAATTTTAAAAACAACAAATCATTCAATTTGACGCAATATAAAGCGTCAAATAGGATGCCTATTTCACGTTGGGCATCACATGACTGAGACCGCTGTAATTGATCGCATCGTATTTCGCGAGGTCACTGCCGACACATGGCCTGATTTCGAGAGACTCGTTGAATGTCGAGGCGGTCCAAAGGCTTGTTGGTGTATGGTCTGGCGCGCAACGCCGCAGGAAGCAAAGCACACGGACGGTGCAAGCCGCAAAGTCGCCATTGCCAAACGTATCACTGCCGGAACGACAGTAGGGCTACTTGGTTACCTTGATGAAGAACCTGTCACGTGGTGCTCTGTAGCACCACGATCAACCTACCGTCGACTCGTTGATGATGGCAGTCCTGACGAAGGCGTTTGGTCAATCACTTGCTTCTTCATTGTTCGCAGGTTGCGCGGCCAAGGTCTTACACAGAAAATCATTGCGGCGGCCATCGACTTTGCCAAGTCCAGAAGTGCCTCGATTGTGGAGGCTTATCCAGTTGATCCAGAGTCTCCAAGTTATCGGTTCATGGGCTTCGTTCCGACATTCGAGGCTGCTGGTTTTCGAGAAGTGGGACGCGCTGGTTCTCGGCGGCATGTCTTTCAACTGAAGGTCGCGTAAGTGAAGCGATGCCCAACCCTGCATTCGAGAGGGACTGCGCAAGAGCGCGCAGCCTCTCAATTTGTACGTTAGACGTCGCAATCCCCACCCACTCTCAATTTAGCCCGCGCAGGGCTCAATAGCTTTGCGTATTGTGCTGTAGAGTCTTTTTACCAAATATCACTGCCCTGCAGACCAATAGCCATGCGCCTCGCAGCGCATATATTTTGAATACTTCAAGCTATAACTGTTAGAAATAGCTTATTAAACCCACCCTTTTCTTGGCTTAAATTTTGCTAGTGTAGAAATACACTGTAGCTAATTAACTCAAGTTAAGGGAGTGTTCTAATGGCAAGCAA
>JANNFN010000112.1:0-3891 GCA_031379885.1 Methylotenera sp. | reverse complement strand
TTCGCCAATAAATATTGATAACTGCGCTGCGTGGCAGAAAAACGTGCATGAAACTCCTCATCCACCATTTTTGCCCAAACTACACGAATGCTGTCTGGCAAAAAAGCATTCACACCGCGCACCCAAGCACTATCTAGGCGCAGCGTTTCCGATTCAAAGTGCACTACTTGCATCATGGCATGAACCCCAGTATCCGTGCGCCCTGCAGCGTGTATGCGCACAGCATGCTTAGCTATATTTTTAATCGCTTTTTCTAAAAAATCTTGCACTCCACATGCACTAGATTGACTCTGCCAGCCGCAATAGGGCGCACCATCATACTCAACACCCAAAGCAATGCGCATTTATGTCCATACCTTAAAAACATAGCGCACTGAAAGTATGAGCAATAGCACAATTGCAGCATAATCAAGTAAGTTAAATTGAGGTACTTTAAAAGTAATACTTACTTCGTTATTCACTTGCTTAGTCTTTAAATTGGTCATTTCGCTTAAGCGACTAAAAAAATCATGATTTGAATGATCATCACTTTGTAACTCCACATAATGCAGCGTTAACCAAAGTCTTGCTGCAAAACGTTCCACTTCTAAACCCAAATACTTTAGAGGTGAGAAGATAAAATAAAAGCCAGAAATAAGCTGCTGCCTTGTGTTAAGCGATAATATTAATGATAAGGTTGCCAACATTACAGTGATTCTAAGTGTTTGTGTAAGGCCAGCAAGTATTCCTTCGTAAGTTGGACTCACGGAAAACGGCCATTGAGCAACATGCTCGCCTGGCGTGTTAAATGCAAAAATGATTATCATCACTAAAAATAACCATTTAAATCGCTTTAGGGATCGCATAAATTGTCGTGTTTTTTTAATAATCAAGACCACAATTAAAATCGCTATTAATATTACTATGGTTCTCAAATTTAATTGATTCACTATAATCGCGAGTATAAAAAAACTGAGCAACTGAGTGATGATGTTTATTTTTAACATAGCAATATTTTATTAGCAATTAGCCCGAAATGATTGTTTATAAATAAAAAAACCGAGCCAAAGCTCGGTTTTTTAAAGTTGACTAAACTAGGCCAATTTTGCTAATAACTCTTCCGCACGCTTACGTTGGCCAGCTCCGCCTTCTTTCATTACTTCATCTAACAATTCTTTTGCACCTTCTTTGTCATCCATTTCGATATAAGCTGCCACTAGATCCAACTTGGTTTCAACTTCAATCGGTTCATGCTCCGATAGTGTTAATTCTTCAGCTATAGAAGCAGTATTGTTTGTGCTACTATCCACTGGTTCGCTAGTATCAGCACTATCGTTTAAATTCAAATCAATTGTTGTTAAATCAAATGGCATTGCTTCCGCAGTGCTATCGTCTTTAAAACTAGAAGCATCTGGCGAAATAGTATTCACGCTGAAACTAAAGTCGTTTTCATTGCTAACTTCATCTACTTGAGCGCTCATACCACTAATATCAAGTACCCCGCCTTCTTGTTCGCCTGACTTATCCTCGGGCAATTCAAAACCACTAAGATCAATTTCATTACTTTCTTGCAACGCTTCTGTTTTCTCTGCAATATCAGCCATGTCGGGCATAAACTTAGGTGCCTGGAAGGTATCAATATCTAAGCTTGGCATTGTATGGCCAAACTCTGCTACCTCTGCTGACACCTCTTTAACAGATTTTGATTCTTCTGAATTTAGAGTGCCAAAATCAAAATCCATACCGCCATCTGTTTCAGTGGTAGTCTCTGGTTTTGGTTCTGCAGGTGTATCCATCGTAAACGTCATTGATTCTGAATTGCTCGCATCGCCTGCAACTTCCGCAGGCATTGAACCTTCAGTCTCAGTTTTTCCTAAGTCCAAATCAAACTCGCTAGTTTTAACTGTGCCAGTTGGTGCAAAGCCTTGTGTCAAAGCATCATTGTCAAATGAAAAGTCTAAGTCTTTTTCAGCTGCTAATGGTGAGTCTGAAAAGTCGTCTGCATCTAATTTGTCACTCAAATCTGTAGATTTAATTCCAGACCCAGCTGGCTTGCTATTTGCCTGATAGAGCGGATTGTTTGGCTCTAACTTAATTCCAATTTCTGCTACTTTTGCCCATGTAGGATCTTCCGCTCCCAATGTGGTATAAAGCTCGCCAGATATAGTTTCAAAAGCAGACACGTTTTTGCTTGCTGCATACATTTCTAGTAATTTAAGATGTAACTCATGGCGATTTGGTTCTTTTGAAATCGCGTCTTTTAAGATTTCCTCAGCTTGCGCATCACGTCCATACGCCATGTAAACTTCAGCTTCGGCAATCGGGTCCACATCATTGGTATCAATCATCCCCCCATTTGCGCTTTGTGAGAAGTCTGTTAAAAATGACGTGTCACCAGTATCAACACTTGCACTTGCGGTATTACCAAATACTGTATTCGCTTTCAAGCCACCAGAGGTCATAATACCTTGCTCAAAATCGGCTAGGCTACGCTCACGTTTTTTACGTAAATACATCCAACCGCCACCCAATAACGCCAACAATCCGCCTGCTGGTAAAAGTGTCGTCAAGTCTAAGCCGTCAACAAGTCCTTCAAGGAAGCTCTGGTCAGGCTTGGGTTCAGGAGCTGGTACAGGTTTTGTTTTTGGTTTTTCAGTGCTAACTGGTGCTGTAGCTTCTTGGCTGGTAGATTCTACTGGTTTTACTTGCTCTGAAGATGGCGGCAAAGCTTCTGCTGGTTTGTTTTTTTCTGCAGCAGCTTGCATTTCAGCTTGTTTCTGCATTTCAGACATTGCACCACTCTTCAGTGCTAATAATTTCTGCATGTCTGCAATTTGTGTTTCCAGCGCAGCGGTTCTGTCTTGTGCTTCTTTTACACTTTTTTCACGTGCAGTTGCTTCTTCTTGTAAGGTAGTAATTTTGTCTTGTAATGACTTTATATTTTCTGCGCTAGCATTTGCAGCGGCAGCATCGCCTGCAGAAAGCTTCACGACATCT
Organism: Methylotenera sp.; assembly: GCA_031379885.1. GTDB lineage: Bacteria > Pseudomonadota > Gammaproteobacteria > Burkholderiales > Methylophilaceae > Methylotenera_A. Next base: position 915 of record JANNFN010000112.1, on the reverse strand, counting down.
TTTGGTCCTGTCGTAGTTGGCATCGATTTATCTTCGGCCGCGCTTTTAATTTTACCCCCCGCAGACTGGGTATTTGCTTCAGCGTCACTTGGTGTCGATTCTGCGACTATTCCAGCCAACTTATTACGATAAGCATTCCAATTAGTGGTTTGAACTTTAATTTCGCTTGAAGCTTGTTTGCGTGATATCGCACTTAGGGTTTCTTCAGAAGGTTGGCGAATAATTTGCCCAACCTTAAGTCTGTTCATGTTGTCGCCTTGAAATGCGTCAGGATTTGTCTGATACAAACCAACTAACATTTGCTCAAGGCTAATGCCTTCTGGTTTCATTTCACGTGTGATTTTTGCTAAAGTATCCCCAGTTTGCGTTAAGTGCTCTTGTCCAGAGACATCTCCCGAAGCAACTGTTGTTTCAGTTACTGCTTCACTTGGAATATCATTAACTTTGGTTTTTTTTGAGCGTTTAGTCGCACTTTTGCTGATTGGCGAGGAACCAACCATTGATTCACCGCTAGCAGTGTCAGTATTCATCGACCCAGATTTGCTAGCCATGCTATCGCTAGAGCTTACAACAGGAGCCTGCGTATTTTGAGTGCCTTGTGCATTGGGCTCGGCTTCACCAGTATAACCAGGCGGATCTAACAAAACAGTGTATTCGCGCAACAAACGCCCAGATGCCCAATCCACTTGGATTAGCATATCTAAAAATGGCTCACTTATTGGTTGGGATGATTTAAGTTTTAATATCGGCGTACCAGAGGCATTTTTTGCAACATCCACTTTGATGGTATTGTGAGACGCTGGTTTTTCAATCCCTTGCGTTGCGTAAGCTTCTTCTGAAGCAATCGCTGCAGTAATACTATTTAACTCTTCAGGCGTGACTGAAATCAGTTCAATATCTGCTTTTAGCGGCTCA
>JANNFN010000075.1:0-9816 GCA_031379885.1 Methylotenera sp. | reverse complement strand
AAGCTGATTTTTTTGATGGATAGTGAGGGCGTGCATAATTTGCGCGGCGAATTATTACGCGAGATGACGGCTGAAAAGGCCAAAAATCTCCTGCAAAATGTGCAAAATAATGAAGTGCCTATTAATATTTCAGACGATATTAATTATTATCTGCCTGCTGCCATACGCGCCTGTGAGCACGGTGTGGCGCGTACGCATCTAATATCTAGGCATATTGATGGCGCGATTATTCAAGAGCTTTTTACCCATAGCGGCGTTGGCACCATGGTCACCGAACAAAGCCTTGAAACTATGCGCCAAGCTAACATTGATGATGTCGGTGGCATTATAAAACTCATCGAACCGCTGGAAAATGAAGGCGTGTTAGTGCGGCGCGGACGCGAGCGTATCGAGATGGAAATTGACCATTTTTATGTCATGGAACACGACAGCCGCGCAATAGGTTGTGCAGCTCTTTACCCATTTTTTAATGACAAAGCTGCTGAATTTGCTTGTTTAGCCATTGATCCAGAATATCGCGGTGGTGGGCGCGGTGACAAACTATTTAACTATTGTAAAAATCGAGCAAAAGAATTGGGGTTTAAGCAGCTGTTTTGCCTAACAACTCATACCGAGCATTGGTTTTTAGAACGCGGCTTTGTAGAGCAATCGATTGATAAACTACCGACTGAAAAACAAAAACTTTACAATTTTCAGCGCAAATCTAAAGTGTTTGTTAAAACGCTTTAGATCTTTTTAGTTACAATACAAATAATTTCACGAGAACCATTATGCTAACAGACATTAAACCCGCACAAAAAGCACAAATTTTGGCAGAAGCGTTGCCTTATATTAAGCGCTTTTTTGATAAAACTATCGTCATAAAATACGGTGGCAATGCTATGACGGATGAGCATTTAAAGAACTGCTTCGCACAAGATGTGGTGCTGCTCAAGCTCGTTGGCATGAACCCCGTGGTGGTGCATGGTGGTGGCCCACAAATCAATGAAATGCTCGATAAGCTCGGCAAAAAAGGTGAGTTTATCCAAGGCATGCGTGTCACGGATGCGGAAACCATGGACGTGGTTGAAATGGTGCTGGGTGGGCAAGTGAACAAAGAAATTGTCAATCTCATCAATCGCCATGGCGGCAAAGCGGTGGGATTAACGGGCCAAGATGGCAATTTTATTCATGCACACAAACTGTTGATGGAAGATATGAACGACCCCACTAAAATGATTGATGTTGGTCAAGTGGGTGAAATTACCGCAATTGACCCAAGCATCATCAACTTTTTAGATACTGGAGACTTTATTCCCGTAGTAGCGCCGATTGGCGTGGGTGCAGATAACGAAACTTATAACATAAACGCGGACGTGGTGGCAGGCAAACTCGCAGAAATTTTGGGCGCAGAAAAACTTATTTTACTCACTAATACGCCTGGCGTTTTAGATAAAAATGGCAATTTGCTCACTGGATTAACGCCAAAACAAATTGATGATTTAGTAGCCGATGGCACATTAAGTGGCGGCATGCTGCCTAAAATTGGCTCTGCGCTTGATGCAGCACGCAGTGGAGTTAAAACCGTGCACATTATTGATGGGCGTGTTGAGCATGCGCTGTTGCTAGAAGTACTAACTGACGAGGGTGTTGGAACGCTGATTAAGGCGAAGTAACGTTACTGAATAACGCGGCTACAGATATTGTATTTTGTGGAATGAAGAGCTGGCCGCCACACAGCGAATGACGAAGGCATATCGAATTGTATAGACTAGGAATGAGCGCGCACGCTACGACGCGATTCGCCCACAAAATTAATTTATGAGTCGCGTCTGGATTTTCGATCTCGACGATACGTTACACAACGCCTCTGCGCACATTTTTCCCGTGATGAATCGCGCCATGACGCAGTACATCATGGATGAACTAGATCTAGACGAAACCGCCGCACACGAGCTACGCAAGCATTACTGGCGCGTATATGGCGCGACGCTAAAAGGCCTTATGCGGCATCACGGTGTTGATGCTTATCATTTTTTAAAACAAACGCACGCTTTAATGGATTTGCCTAACATGGTGATTCAAGTGAAGTGTTTGCGTAAGCTTATTAAAAACCTGCCCGGGCGTAAGTTTGTGTTCACTAATGCGCCGCGCGAATACGCGACTCGGGTGTTGCAATTACTAGATATTGAGGATTGTTTCGAGCTGGTGTTTAGTGTGGAATCCACCAAATTTCATGCTAAACCGAGCGTGCGTGGCTTTCAGATGTTGCTCAAATCCTTAAAAACCAAGCCTAGCAATTGCATTATGCTAGAAGATAGTCTACCTGCATTAATGACCGCTAAACGCCTTGGAATGCAAACCATTTGGGTCACCAAAAAACTGCAAAAACCAAATTTTGTTAATTTTCGTATCAGTTCAGTGTTAGCACTCACTCACCTTAAGCTATAATAAAACCTATCACTCCGACGCAAGTAAGAATCGTAATAAAATTAAAACAGATTCAACATCAACTTCGAGAGGACAGTATTAAACTAAGGGGAATAATGTGGCTTCAGATCGCAAACAACAAATATTAGAAACACTCGCCAAAATGTTGGAGCAACCAAAGCGAGAGAAAATCACCACCGCATCACTCGCCGCAAAACTGGATGTTTCAGAAGCTGCGCTGTATCGTCACTTTGCCAACAAAGCACAAATGTTTGAAGGCTTAATTGAGTTTATCGAAATCTCAATTTTTGGTGTGATTAATAAGATTACTACGGATGAAAAAGATGGTGCTAAACAAGTGCAACTTATCGTCACTATGTTATTGAAGTTTGCCGAAAAAAATCCTGGTATGACACGCGTGCTAATCGGTGATGCGCTAGTGAATGAAGAAGAACATCTGCAAACGCGCATTAACCAGCTTTACGATAGGCTGGAAGCTTCGCTAAAACAAAGCCTAAAAATTGCAGTTGCAGGTACTGGCAAGAAAATCATGCCCGAAGCGCAAGCTAACTTGCTTATTTGCTATGTGATTGGTCGCTGGCACCAGTTTGCCAAGAGCGGATTTAAACGTAAACCATCGGAATTGGTTCAGCAACAATTGGCTTTATTGAACTAGTGATATAAATCTGTGCCTCACTAACAGATAGCATGTCAATATGCATGCTAAATATACAGGGAGCAAGCTATGTTGATTCATGATAAAGCGGTAAAAAAACTGGCTTCTGCTGATTACATGATGATTGAAGATGAGCATGAGCAGCTAAAAAAGTTTTTAGACGACCTGCAAGAAACTTGTTTTCATTTGGATACAATCGCCACACAAGAAACTGCAAGTGAGCAAATAGCAACTTATCGGGGTCGGCTACCTTCCTTCTTGTTTTATGTCACTGAGCTTGCAGCTAAACATTTCAGTCATGAAGAAGCCATCATGCTAAACCGCCCAAACATTACGGAAGATTACAAATATTTTCAATTACACCAGCAAGCGCACACTGAAATTATTCAAAAATTGGATATATTAATAGATGAGTGTTTTTCACTGGATAATCAAGTAAGTATTGCGGAAATTTATCACCAATTTCATCAAAAACTATCAGCGCTTTTTGAGGATCATGACCGTACTTTTGATGACCCTTTTATTCAATCAACCAAAACTTAATTTGGCATATAGTTCACTTAAAATACACCAGCCAAGAAACTGCCTATAAGCACTACAAAACCTGCTTTACTGCTTCAAGCCTTGCCTCAAATACTGCTTTTTTAATCTTTTCTGGTTCTGTGTGCTGTTTTGCTATCGCGCCAGCATCCACTGTTAATGCGGCTTGCAGCGCCTTTAATATCAATTCAGTTTCGGGTGTAGCACAACTTTCCAAGCCTGTTCTGCCACGCGAGTCGCTCTCGCATGCTTTTAAAAAATCTGCAAATCTATCTGGCTGGCGTATAGCGTCTAGCTCGATTAAAAACTCTAACAACGTACTTGGCTTCATTTTCTGTGCTTGGTGCAATTTGCCATGAAATTTAGCCACAATTACGCCAAGCTCTTTACAATCGTTTGGCACCCTTAAGCGTTTGCAAACATCTTTCACTAATTGCACGCTACGCACCTCATGTCCAATATGGCGCGGCAAAATGTCTGCTGGCGTCGTGCCTTTGCCAAGGTCGTGCACCAGCGCTGCAAAGCGCACAGATAGCGAGAAGCCTTGCTTCGCAGCATAATCAATCACCATCATCACATGAATGCCAGTATCAATTTCTGGATGATGTTGCGGCGGTTGCGGCACTCCCCACAATCTATCAAGTTCTGGCAATATTTTTTGCAATGCACCGCAATCTCGTAACACATCAAACATGCGGCTTGGTTTTTGCTCCATTAAGCCTTTCGCTAGTTCTTGCCATACGCGCTCTGCCACCAACGCATCGACTTCTCCAATATTGACCATTTGACGCATTAAAGCCAGCGTTTCTGGTGCGACGCTAAACTCTGTAAACCTTGCTGCAAAGCGTGCGGCTCGTAAGATACGTACTGGATCTTCTGCAAAAGCCTCACCCACATGTCGTAAGATTTTACTGTGGATGTCAGCAATGCCATTGAAAGGGTCAATTAACTTGCCATCAGCATCCTTGGCAATGGCGTTAATAGTGAGATCTCGTCGGGCTAAATCTTCTTCCAAAGTGACTTCTGGCGAAGCATGTACAACAAAACCTTTATAACCGGCGCCAGTTTTACGCTCGGTGCGCGCAAGCGCGTATTCGTCATGGGTTTTAGGGTGAAGAAACACGGGGAAATCTTTTCCAACTGGCTTGTAGCCAGCATCCAGCATCGCTTCTGGAGTGCTGCCAACTACAACAAAATCTTTATCTTTTACGTCAAAACCAAGTAGCTCATCGCGTACCGCACCACCAACACAATAGACATTCATGCGCGATACACTTTCAATGTTTATCTTCTCGCGCTAATTGCACGACCTGCCGCAGCGCGAAACTTGTCGTAAACCTCGCGAGGACTTGAGTTAAGCAAATATTCTGGCGCAATAACATCTAAAGAAGTTGGGTTGACACCAAGTTCTGGCGCTATTGCTGAGCTACACACACTATCTAGCGCCATAGAGCGCACGTTATCTCTAGACATAAGCTTAATAGGTAATAACTCCATTGCGAAAGCTTGTGCCATAGATAATGTATCATTGAGCCCTATAATTGGCTGATGCTTACCCAAAATAGCCATTACTTTCTGCAGTAGGTCTCGCAAAGAGTAAATATTCGGGCCTCCTAGTTCATAAGTTTTGCCGTAGGTTGCGGTGCTCTCTAGCGCATTTACAAAGCAAGCGGCAACATCTTCTACCCAAATTGGCTGAAACTTAGCATTGGGCTTAGCCAATGCAATGACAGGCAAAAATTTGACTAAACTGGCAAACAAATTTAAAAAACTGTCCCCACGGCCAAAAATGACTGAAGGCTTGAAAATAGTGATGTCGAGCTTTTTGCTGAATTCATTAATAGCTGCCTCACCCGTTGCTTTGCTCTTAAAATATTGACTAGGCGCATTTTTATTGGCCTGCAGAGCACTCATATGCAGTAATCTACCAATATCAAGTTCTTCGCATAGTTGCGCAATGCGACGTGGCAACTGATGGTGTACTGATTCAAAGCTGTGATGACTATCTTCATGCAAAATGCCGATTAAATTAATCACAGCATCGCTACTTTTCAGCGCTTGCTTAAGCGCCTGATTATCCATTACATCGCACTCTTGCACTTGTACATTAGGCAATAAAATTAGGTGCTTAGCATGCTCTCTACGGCGTGATAGCACTTTAATCTTGTAGCCAGCTTCGTCCAATTTTGCAACAAGGTAAGTGCCAACGAAGCCCGCACCACCTAATACTGTAATATTTTTAATTTTCATTTTTTTAATTTATTGATTCTGTAGGCTTAGTTTGTTCTATTGGTTTCGTTGGCTCAAGTGTTTGTTCGGGTAAAGAATTATCATCAATACTACTTACCAAGCCAAAACTACTGGGTATGATACCTAGACGTTGCTTAAGCGACATAGTTTTTAACCCCAAACGCGGAGCATACAAATGCGCATTTGCCATCACTTTTTGCACGTAACTACGTGTTTCGCTAAACGGTATCGTCTCTGCATAAATAGCGCCTTCTAGCGGGATTGCTGCAACCCACTTTTTAGCGCGGCTTGGCCCTGCATTATACGCCGCAGTGGCCATGACTTCCTGTCCGTTCATTAATTCTAATGTATGACCCATATAATAGGTGCCCAGCGCAATATTAGTATCTATCTCGTGAATCATACCATTATGGTAGTTACTAATGCCCGCACGCGATGCGGCCCACTTGGCGGTTGCTGGCATAAGCTGCATAAGCCCAGAAGCCCCGACGCCCGATTTGGCATAATGCATAAACCGACTCTCCTGTCGCGTTATAGCGTATACCCACGCCTCGTCGATTCCCTGCTCACCAGCTGCTGGCTTCATTAATTCACGGTATGGTGTGGGGTATCGCAGTGCAAAGTCATGCAATTCAGTGGTTTTATCAGCTGTGATAATAGCTAAATCATGCCATTTTTTGCGTGATGCAAACTCGGCAGCAGCCAGCAGTTGTTTATCGTCAAAATCTTTGGTTGCTTGCACCCATTCCGACTTAGCTTCCCATCTAAAATCTAATCTTTGTAGCACTTCAGCGCGCTGAAAAGCCGGTGTATTGGCGATTTCCTCCACCTCTAAATCTGTCACTTTGTATGTGTCGAGGGGTGCAGACATAAAGCCTTCCAGCTCATCTTGCGCCAGCCAACCATAAAAATGACGTTCGGTAGAAAGCTTGGCGAACAAGGTATTTGCTTCTAACGTTTTATTTTTAGCCTTTAACGCACGCGCTTTCCAATATCGCCAGGCACCTTCTTCCATTTGATCTGGCTGCATTTTGGCAACGGCTGATAATACCTCTGACCAATTTTTTTCAAACAAGGCACTCCTTACAAACCAAGCCAATTGATCTGTATTGAGCTCAGTTTTATCGGCCAAATTAAACCATTGTAATGCCTGTGGCTCATGGCGCTGCGCCGCTTGAAGCGCCAACCTGCCATAGAAATAGGCTCTATCTTCGGGTTGAAATAAATCCTCTACTTTTTTGAACGCGCTTAATGCCTGCTGCGAATTGGTTTTTGCGATGCGGTTTAGTGCAAATAAATTCAACTCACGTCCGAATCTGGTTTTAAATGAAATAGTTTTTTTAGCCAAAATTACACTGGGCGATGCATAGGCTTTATCAATTAACTTGTATTGATTCACATCAAATGTTTTGGATCGTTTGGCAATAGCTTTGGCAAGCCCTGTGCGGCTATCAGCCAATGCCAAACGGAAGCGCGCCCAAATATCATTCTCAGTAAGCACCCCTGCAACTTGCATACGATCATACAAATCAGCACAATTTCCAGGTTGTTCTTTAGCTTGCATCCATAATGGTTTTGCGGCTTCCAGCGTCGAAACATCGCCTACAACTGAACTAGCCTCTGCTGCATAGCAGGCCACTGCTGGATCTTCCAACTGATAATTAACAACTTCACTAGAAAAACTTAACCAATCTAGATTTTTTGCTAATTTTTTTAAGTACTCACCTCTTAAGCGATCTACAAATGGATAATCGCTGTAAGTATTTAAAAAATCAGTCACGGATTGATTATCTGCATCTCGCAGGTTAAGTAACATCAGCCAATAATCGGCATAAGGCGCTAAAATATAATCTTGACTCTGTAGTTGCAAAACATGCTCAGACAAGGCAATTGCATTTTTCTTTTCATACGCTACACGCGCCTGTAAAAATTCATCATCGCCATAAGCCGCGTGGATATTGGCTCCCAGGCATGCGTTTAGCAAAAATAAATTGATCAAAAAACGCTTAACAGAGAAATGTTTAGATAGTGACATTTGAGTGAGACTAAAAACGAATGACCCGCGATATTAAATACAGCACAAATAGTGCTATAAAACACCAACCGGCATACTTAAGCATTTGTTTTAAATAAGTTAAATATTTATTATTGCGCGTAACAATATATCCCGCCAACAGCACGAAAGTTGCAATAATCACCAATATAATCGTTAAGCGAATAATTGGCATTTAATCTCGACAATGCTAACTAAAATGTGGCATAAGGTTAGGCGTAAAAAAAGCCGTTTGTTCTTGAAATCCCGCTGGCGCTTCTTCAATACGCTCAAATGTGGCGTATTCCCATGCCGTGGCATCCGCCAAAAGTGCACGTAATAGGGCATTATTAAGCGCATGACCAGATTTAAACGCAGTAAAAGCGCCAAGCAAAGGATGGCCTAACATATACAAATCACCAATAGCATCCAACACCTTATGTTTGGCAAACTCATCTTCATAACGCAAGCCATCAGTATTTAAAATGCGATATTCGTCCAATACAATCGCATTATCTAAACTGCCGCCACGTGCTAATCCATTAGCGCGCAGATATTCCACCTCGTGCATAAAGCCAAATGTACGCGCACGGCTAATTTCTTTAATATAAGAATTATCTGCGAAATCAATCTTCACATTTTGACCAGAATGTTCAAATACAGGATGCGCGAAATCAATAGTGAAATCCATTTTAAAGCCGTGGTAAGGCTCGAATTTCACCCATTTATCACCTTCTTTAACTTCAACTGGTTTTTTGATTTTAATAAACTTTTTAGGCACGTTTTGTTCCACAATGCCCGCTTGCTGCAGTAAAAAAATGAACGGGCCAGAACTGCCATCCATAATCGGAATTTCAGACGCTGTCACTTCAACAATAATATTGTCTACGCCCAAACCAGCCAACGCGGACATTAAGTGCTCAACAGTGGCAACACGCGCACCATTGTGTTCTAGGGCAGAACACATGCGCGTATCTCGCACTGCTTCAGGGGTTGCTTGTATGCTTGGCACTCCGGGCAAATCGGCGCGCTTAAATACAATGCCAGAGTCGATTGCGGCTGGTTTCAAAGTCAAAGTAACTTTTTCACCATTATGTAAACCAACGCCAGTAGCACTCACCTGCTTCTTTAAGGTTCTTTGTTTTAACATTTCATAAACCTAGCACTTAATTCCTTCTCATTCACTCATTTTTATATGAGTCTATTTTACGCCTTTAACTTCTGACAACCAATTGCCTCAAGCTTATTAATCGGCCTGTTTGCGCAAAAATGCTGGAATGTCATATTCTTCAACACCTGACATTTTCATCGCTTCCACCTGCGCACGACGGTTGTTTTGGCTGAAAACTGCAGGCGCTTCATCCTCAACTTCACCGCCAACAAAAACGGGTTGACTATTAGTACCAGTCATCAGCGTTGTCATTACACGTAACTCTGGTTTTTGTTGACGGCGTGCAATCGCGCCATTCAAGCCAGTCGCGACCATTGTCACACGCAAACGGTCACCCATCGTTTCGTCCATCACATTACCCACAATCACAGTCGCATCTTCTGCAGTGAACTCTTTAATGGTGTTCATTACATCGTAATACTCTTTCATTTTAAAACTAGCGCTGGCGGTAATATTGATTAAAACGCCACGTGCGTTAGCTAGGTTGACGTCTTCTAACAATGGGCTTGCAACTGCTTGCTCTGCCGCAATGCGTGCACGCTCTGGACCACTCGCTTCAGCAGAACCCATCATTGCCATGCCCATCTCACTCATTACAGTGCGTACATCGGCAAAGTCCACATTTACCAAGCCTGGGCAATTAATGATTTCTGCAATACCTGAGACAGCATTATGTAGCACGTCGTTCGCAGCACGGAAAGCTTCTAAAAATGGAACATCTTCGCCAAGCACTTCCAT
>JANNFN010000069.1:0-18138 GCA_031379885.1 Methylotenera sp. | reverse complement strand
GCCAAAAGCGAAAAAGTGAGCTTAATGGGCGTTTGCCAAGGCGGGACATTCTCGGCTATTTATTCAGCGCTGCATCCAGAAAAAGTACAAAACTTGATTACACTAGTTGCACCGTTTGATTTCTCGACCAACGATGGTCTGCTATTCAACTGGTCAAAAACAATGGATGTTGATGCATTGGTAGATGCTTATGGTGTTGTACCAGGCAACATTCTGAATGATGGCTTTTTGATGTTAATGCCTTTCAACCTCAACATCAAAAAATACATTGATATGCTTGATGTGATGGAAGACAAAGAAAAATTACTTAATTTCCTGCGTATGGAAAAATGGATTTTTGACAGTCCGGGCCAAGCAGGCGAATGCCTACGCCAGTTTGTTAAAGACTGCTATCAAGGTAATAAATTAGTCAAAGGCAAGTTGAAACTTGGTGGAAAAACGGTAGATTTAGGCAAAATTACCATGCCTATATTGAATATCTATGCGTCTGCTGACCATCTAGTGCCACCTGCCGCCACCAAGCCATTTAATGACTTAGTTGGCTCTGAAGATAAAACTCTGTATGAGTTTCAAGGTGGTCATATTGGCGTATTTGTTGGGTCACGCTCACAAAAAGAATTGGCACCCGCTATTTCTAAATGGTTGATACAACGTGATGCACCAGCACCAGTGAAGGACGTACCAGTTAAAGCTGCACCTGCTAAAGTTACGCCGAAACCAGCTGAATCTGAGCCACTGAAGGCTACTTTAATGCCTAAAGCTGCGGCCAAGCCCGTAGCTGTTAAAAAAGCAAATGCAATAAAAACGCCTAGTAACAAACCGACTAAATCTTAACAAGATTAGTAAGTTTTGCTAAACAAAAAAGCCCACAAATTTGTGGGCTTTTTTGTTACTGTTTAATCACCGATTAACTCAGTGAACTAATATAAATTAACACATATGCTGGCCGCCATTGATGGCAATGTTAGCTCCAGTAATGAAAGCAGCATCTTCAGAAGCTAAATAGGACACCAACTTTGCGATTTCTTCTGGCTTACCTAAACGGCCAACAGGAATACCAGAAACGATTTGATCACGCACTTCTTGCTGAATAGCCATGACCATTTCTGTACCGATATAGCCAGGTGAAATGGTATTCACAGTAATGCCCTTAGCGGCAGTTTCTTGCGCCAGCGCTTTAGTAAAACCGTGCATACCCGCTTTTGCGGCCGAGTAATTAGTCTGGCCGAACTGACCTTTTTGTCCGTTAATAGAAGACATATTGATCACACGACCCCAGCCCGCCGCCAACATATCATCTATCACTTGGCGCGTGACATTAAACACACTGTTCAGGTTAATGTTAAGCACGTCCATCCAGTTTTCTAGTGGCATTTTCTTAAACGTGCCGTCTTTAGTAATGCCTGCATTATTCACCAACACGCTTACAGCACCGACTTCAGTTTTGATTTTAGCCATCATCGCCACGCATGACTCATAATTGGATACGTCTCCCATGGCAATATGCATATCTCTGCCAGCTGCACGTTCAGCGGCTAACCAAGCCTGAGCTTTCCCTTCTTCTAGCGAAATGTAATTCGCTACTACCGTAAAACCATCTGCAGAAAGTTGTCTGCAGATACAACTGCCAATACCACCTGTGCCGCCTGTTACCAACGCAATCCGTTTAGTCATGTTTCTCTCCTTGATTACAATTTTTTATTAAATCTTTAAATATCTAAAAATAGCTTATTTGTCTTATCTTTCAATAGCTAGTGCTACACCCATGCCGCCACCGATACAAAGAGAAGTAAGGCCTTTTTTCGCATCACGACGTTGCATTTCATGCAGCAATGATACCAGTACGCGAGCGCCACTTGCACCAATTGGATGTCCAATCGCAATCGCGCCACCATTCACGTTCACTTTGGCTGTATCCCAGCTCATATCCTTATTCACGGCAATCGCTTGCGCTGCAAAAGCTTCATTGATCTCGAGCAAGTCTAAATCACCAACTGCCCAGCCAGCGATTTCCAAGCATCGTTTACTGGCAGAAATTGGGCCTATGCCCATAATGCTAGGATCAATACCGGTGGATGCGTAAGATTTAATAGTGGCAATTGGTTTCAAGCCGAGCGCTTTAGCTTTGCTTGCAGACATTAACATGACCATGGCAGCGCCATCGTTAATGCCAGAAGCGTTGCCAGCGGTAACCGTGCCTTCTTTGTCGAAGGCTGGTCGTAAGCCTGCAAGCATCTCAACTGTTGTACCATGACGCGGATACTCATCGGCATCAATGACTGTGTCACCTTTTTTACTTTTGATGGTATAAGGTACGATTTCATCGGCAAATTTGCCTGCTTTTTGTGCTGCTTCGGCCTTGTTTTGTGAAGCGCAAGCAAATTCATCTTGTTCTTGGCGACTTATGCCATATTTCTTGGCAACATTCTCTGCCGTCACGCCCATGTGATAATCGTTATAAACATCCCAAAGGCCATCCACAATCATGCTGTCTATCAGCTTACCATCACCCATGCGCAAGCCATTGCGAGACCCATTCAGCACGTGCGGTGATGTGCTCATGCTTTCTTGCCCACCCGCAATTACGATTTCAGCATCACCGCTTTTAATCGCTTGCGCGCCTAGCATTACTGCTTTAAGGCTTGAGCCACAAACCATATTGATTGTCATTGCTGGCACTTCTTTAGGTAAACCTGCTTTAATCACAGACTGACGTGCAGGATTTTGCCCCACACCAGCGGTTAGTACTTGACCTAAAATAACCTCATCAACTTGATCACCCGCAACACCTGTAGACTCAAGCAAGCTACGTATGACTGTTGCGCCTAAGTCTACCGCAGAAACATTATTAAATGCGCCGCCAAACTTACCTACGGCAGTTCTTTTTGCTGCAACTATCACTACGCTTTCCATGATGCTCTCCTTAGTTTTAACTATTTTGTTAAATTGAAGTGTAATCTAAACTTTTTAGAACTAATACTATAACATCAAATTAATCTCTTATGTCATATATCTTATATAAGACATAAGTTGTACAAACGTAGGCTATATCTATGTAAAATATAGGTTTTTTATAACTTGTATCGAAGATACAATATCATGTTAAAAAATTTTCTAGCTGGCTGCTAGCTTATGAGAGTACTGATCGCATTTGGCTGAATTGATGTGCTAATGATTTGAAACTAGCTGATTATTGTCATTATGGGTAGCTAAGAAACGTTTACATGTCAGCTAAACTTAGAATGGCCTAAGATAGCAAGTACTAAAGTGCATTTAAACTTGCAAATTAAATTAAACTACCAATCACATATCCAATCACAATGCCAGTGATGAGCGCAATGGTCACGCCACGATAGGTAAGTACATCTTTAGAATAGCCGCGCTTAATCGCCACATAAGAAACCAAATAACCCACAGCATTTAGCAACCAGATAATAGACAAACTAAGCACTTTAACCAGTATAGGGCCTATGATTGGCACTAATGTAATGATGCTCAAGAGCCACGCAAACACATGAGAAAGCCCTGCAAATATCAACACGCCCGTGGTCACCGCTTTAGCGTGCCATCCAAAATGCCAAGCGGCAATGGTAACGCCTGCAAGTAGAACACCTAGCGGCAACATAATTTTCCACGCGCCTCGCCTAGAAGGCGGCGTAATAGCTTCTTCACTGAATACTTTAGGGATTTCAGGTAAGTGCGGATTCATCTCACTAAAAAATCGGCAATTATTATGTATGTTCTGTAATTGGAATAATTTTCTTCACTTTACCATCGCGTAAAGTTTCTAATGCTGCCTTGTATTCGGTCATTTGATCAAAATTTAAATACTTGTAAATATTCGCTACATCACTCAACTTAGTGCCGACAGTATCCATGTATTCTGCATGACTTGGCATGCGGCCAAACTTGGCGCACACGGCAGCCAACTCGGCTGAACCCAAGTAAACACGGGCATCGCGCCCCATGCGATTATCGAAGTTTCGGGTCGAAGTTGAGAATACAGTGGCTTTATCTGCCACGCGCGCTTGGTTGCCCATACACAAGCTACAGCCTGGTACCTCAGTACGCGCACCTGCAATGCCGAATACAGAATACACGCCTTCATCGCGCAATTGTGCTTCGTCCATGCGCGTCGGCGGTGCAATCCATAAACGTGTCGGAATATTGCCTGTACCTTCCAATACTTTCGCTGCGGCGCGGTAATGGCCGATATTGGTCATACAACTGCCAATAAATACCTCATCAATCTTGTCACCAGTCACCTCAGACATTGGTTTAATATCGTCCGGGTCATTCGGGCAAGCCACCAACGGTTCTTTGATTTCATTGAGGCTAATCTCGATGATGTGCGCATACTCGGCATCTGTATCAGGTTGTAACAACTCAGGTTTTGCCAACCAGGCTTGCATGTTGTCAATACGACGTTGCAAGGTACGCGCATCCTCGTAACCATGTTCTATCATATTTTGCATCAGCACGATGTTTGAATTCAAAAATTCAATCACAGGTGCCTTATCGAGCAGCACCGTACAGCCATTAGCAGAGCGCTCAGCAGAGGCATCAGCAAACTCAAAGGCTTGCTCCACTTTTAAATTGGGTAAACCTTCAATTTCTAAAATTCGGCCGTTGAACACGTTCTTTTTGCCCGTTTTTCCAACAGTTAACGTACCCTCTTGTATTGCTGCGTAGGGAATCGCATTAACCAAATCGCGCAGTGTCACTCCAGGCTGCATTTTGCCTGTAAAGCGCACCAATACTGATTCTGGCATATCGAGCGGCATTGCTCCAGTGGCTGCGGCAAACGCCACCAAACCAGAACCTGCAGGGAATGAAATGCCTATAGGAAAGCGCGTATGCGAATCGCCACCAGTGCCAATAGTGTCGGGTAGAATCATACGATTGATCCATGAGTGAATAATGCCGTCACCAGGGCGCAAAGTCACTCCGCCACGGCTGGACATAAACTCAGGCAACTCATGTTGTAACTTAATATCTACGGGTTTTGGGTAAGCTGCAGTGTGGCAAAAACTTTGCATCACTAAATCACTACTAAAGCCCAAGCAAGCAAGCTCTTTCAATTCATCGCGAGTCATGCCGCCAGTTGTGTCTTGCGAGCCGACAGTGGTTGCTTTTGGCTCGCAATAAGTACCTGGGCGAACGCCTGTGCCTTCTGGCAATCCACAGGCGCGACCAACCATTTTTTGCGCAAGTGTAAAGCCTTTACTTGAAGCGATTTCAGGCGTGGCCTTAATGAATATATCCGCTTCTTTTAAACCTAAAGCCTTACGCGCATTCGCCGTTAAGCCGCGACCAATAATCAACGGAATACGGCCGCCAGCACGCACTTCATCAGGCATAGTGACCGGATTCAAAGTGAAAGTCGAAAGTACTTCCCCCGTTTCACTCAGTATTTTTCCGTCATATGGCTTAATTGTAATCACATCACCGGTAAGCATTTTTGAAACATCGCATTGAATCGGCAAGGCGCCAGAGTCCTCAGCAGTGTTAAAGAAAATCGGGGCAATTTTACCGCCTAAAATCACACCACTTGTACGTTTGTTAGGTATGTTAGGAATGTCGTTACCCATAAACCATTGCACCGAATTAATCGCTGACTTACGCGACGAGCCTGTGCCGACAATATCGCCGACGTAAGCCAGTGGCAAGCCTTTTTCTTTTAATTTTTCTATCAGCTTTAAACCATCTGGCATTTTATTCACCAACATGGCTTTTCCATGCAAAGGAATGTCTGGGCGGCTCCACGCATCTTGTGCAGGGCTTAAGTCATCGGTGTTGGTTTCCCCATCTACCTTAAATACCGCCATTTTAATTTCACTCGCCAACACAGGCCTGTTAGTAAACCATTCTGCATTTGCCCAGCTTTCCATCAATTTTTTTGCATGCGCATTTCCGGCTTTCATCAACACATCCACGTCATGGAAAGCATCAAACATTAAAATCGTATGGCTCAAAGCCTTGACAGCGTGCTCAGCCATGGGCGTCTCAAGTAAAGAGACAAGCGCTTGTACGTTATAACCACCCAGCATAGTACCAAGCAACTGCACTGCTTTTTTTGTATTAATTAAAGGTGATTTAGCTGTGCCCTTTGCAATATCGGCCAAAAAAGCTGCTTTCACATAGGCAGCTTGGTCCACACCCGCTGGCGTACGATTTTCTAGTAACTCAATCAGTAAAGCTTCTTCGCCTTTGGGCGGATTTTTGAATAACTCAACCAAAAAAGCTACTTGGTCTGCATTCAAAGGTAACGGGGGTAATTGCTGCGCAGCACGCTCTTGCACGTGGATTTGATAGGCTTTTAACATGTTCATTTAAGGCTCATTAATAATTAATAAAATTATAAACTAGCCTAAATCATCAAAAATTTCACATTTGTAAAATCTTTAATTAATAAACTAGTTTTTACTTTCTGATACAAATTCTTTTGCAAATGGCACTGGACAGCCGCCACCTAGCGAGTGCACTTCCCAACGATCTAACAAGGCTTTTTCATAGTCTTTACCGTGTTTTAGCGCCAAAAAGGCACGCACTTCTAACACATCAGCAAACCCGTTTTTATCGGTATCCATACTCTCTACATTTTGCTCAACCGTAGGCCCTGTATATTTACCATCTTTATCAGTTAAATACCCTAATATATCTTCAGCATTTGCCGCATTAGCAGCCAAAATTAAACAGCACATCGTCATTAGTTTCATCATTTTATTTATGTCTCGCATTAAATGCTGCATGAATTATGACTGATATTAAAACATAAAGTGCAATTTGCTTGAGTGACTTAGCGCACACTTTGTATTTCAATTACTTGGTGTTGTTTAATTTTTTCTTGCCATAATTTTGGGCCAGTTTTATGTACAGATTCGCCAGTCGCACTTACTGCGACAGTTACTGGCATATCCACCACATCGAACTCGTATATCGCTTCCATGCCTAAATCTTCAAATGCGATTACACGAGATTTCTTAATGGCCTTGCTCACCAAATATGCTGCACCGCCAACTGCCATCAAATAGACAGTCTTGTGTTTTGCAATAATTTCTAGCGCTTCATCGCCACGTTCAGCTTTACCGATTGAACCTAACAAGCCCGTGTTCAACATCATTTCAGTGTAGTCATCCATTCTTGTTGCTGTGGTTGGTCCTGCTGGTCCTACTGCTTCATCTCGCACCGCATCGACTGGACCAACGTAATAGATAAACTTATTGGTAAAGTCTACAGGCAATTTCTCGCCTTTAACCAACATACCCGCAATACGTTTATGTGCAGCGTCGCGGCCTGTGAGAATTTTGCCAGTTAATAAAAGTGTTTCGCCTGCTTGCCAAGTAGTAATATCTGCCTTGGTGAGGTTATCTACATTCACCCGTTTTGCCGCAGCACTTGGCACCCAATGCACATCTGGGTAGGCGCTTAAATCTGGCGGCGTTAATTCTGCCGCACCACTGCCATTCAGCACAAAATGCACATGCCGCGTGGCTGCACAATTTGGGATTATCGCCACTGGCAAGCTGGCTGCATGCGTTGGGTAATCTAATATCTTCACATCCAACACTGTAGCTAAACCACCTAATCCTTGTGCGCCAATACCTAAGTTGTTCACTTTCTCAAAAATCTCAAGCCGTAATTCTTCCAACCTATTGGTCGCACCCTTTTGTTTAAGATCATGCATATCAATCGGTGCCATCAATGATTCTTTAGCCAACAGCATAGCTTTTTCGGCACTGCCACCAATGCCAATACCCAACATGCCAGGTGGACACCAGCCTGCACCCATTTGGGGCACAACTTCTAATATCCAGTCCACAATACTGTCATTGGGATTCAGCATGGCAAGTTTGGCTTTGTTTTCGCTACCACCGCCTTTTGCAGCAATTCGCACGTCAACTGTATCGCCAACTACCAAAGAAATATGCACCACAGCAGGCGTATTATCTTTAGTATTGGCGCGCTTTCCAGCTGGGTCTGTCACAATAGAGGCCCGCAATTTGTTTTCTGGCAATAGGTATGCACGATGCACGCCTTCATTCACCATTTGCTCAATATCCATCTGTGCTATATTAAGGCCTGCATCCCATTTAACATTCATGCCCACTTTAACAAAAGCAACAACAATGCCAGTATCCTGACAAATCGGGCGCTTTCCTTCTGCGCACATACGCGAGTTAGTGAGAATTTGCGCGATAGCGTCTTTAGCCGCTGGGGATTGTTCTAGCTTGTACGCATCGCCCAAGGCCTGAATGTAATCCGCAGGGTGATAGTACGAAATATACTGTAACGCATCAGCAATGCTTTGAATGAAATCTTCTTGTTTAATGATATTCATCTCGAGCTTTTGGCTGTCGCAATATTAGGTGTAATGTCTTTACGCAAAATTTTACCATTCTTGGTGCGTGGAAAATCATGTGCAAGATAAACGGTTTTTGGCGCTTTATAAGCAGCTAGATGCTGTTTGCCGAAACTGGCCAAATCATCTGGAGTTGTGGTTGAATCAGGCTTTAATATCACGTAACACACAACCAGCAATTTATCTTTTTCTAACTCCTCACCAATT
Source organism: Methylotenera sp. (assembly GCA_031379885.1). Taxonomy (GTDB): domain Bacteria; phylum Pseudomonadota; class Gammaproteobacteria; order Burkholderiales; family Methylophilaceae; genus Methylotenera_A. The sequence continues at coordinate 9,569 of JANNFN010000069.1, read as the reverse complement.
GCTGCGCAATCGGCCACATCAGGGTGACCTTTGTAAACACGCTCTATCTCGTAAGGGGAAACGCGGTAGCCAAAGCTTTTAATGATGTCATCCTTACGACCTAAAAACCAAATGTAACCATCGGCATCGTATTTGGCATAGTCGCCAGTGAAAAAATAGCCGTCATGCTTATATTTTGCAGTTTCTTCGTCTAAATTCCAGTAACGTAAAAATATACCAGGGTCGTCTAAAGGCACACTAATCATGCCCTCTTCACCCATATCAACTTCTTCTAATGTTTCTGGGTTCAGCAATTTTATACCATGGCCAGGTTGCGGAAAACCCGCAGAGCCCGGACGAATCGGACGATATTGACTTTGGCTAAGGTAATACGAAAACTCACTCATACCTACCGCTTCATAGATATCTACACCAAACCGCGTCTTCCATTGAGTTAACACTTCGTCTGACAAATGTTCGCCTGCACTCATGTAGTGGCGCAAGCTAGGAATATCTGTTTGAGTTGCGGTGGTTTTTTGCAAAATTTGGCGGTAAATTGTCGGCACACCAATAAAAATGGTGGCTTGGTGCTTTTGAATGAGATTTAGCCAAACTTGCGCATCATTTTTACCTTCATGCACGATGACAGTTTTACCTAAATATAGTGGATCCATGAGGCCAGAACCCAGCACGTAGGTCCAGTTAAACTTACCTGAATGCATAATGCGGTCATGCTTATCCAAGTAGTTAAACCAATATTGTGCGGCAGGCTGACGGCCAAGCAGAGCACGGTGTGCGTGCAATACACCTTTTGGGTAGCCTGTTGTGCCACTTGTGTAAACTAAGTAGGCAGGGTCATCTGACTTAGTTTGGTATGCGCGTTCATAAGTATGAATCGCGTCTAAACTGGCAGATAAAGCCAGCACATTTAAGCAACCATGCGGTTGTGTATGCGTAGTTTGTGAGAGCAAAATATGCGATAAATTAGGAATATCTGGCATGCTTTCAACCAGCTGCTCTTCGATCGCTATCCATGCTTTAGCGTCACTCACCAAAACGGTAGCGCCTGAATCTTTGGCCAAATAAGTCACTTCTTCGGCTGTTAATAATGTTGAGGTAGGCACAGCTATTGCGCCCATTTTCATCGCGCCTAAGAATGCGATGGGATAATCTAAACTGTTTGGCAAGCGAATCAACACGCGGTCACCGACTTTAACATTTAAGTTACGCAGCAGTTGCGCAAATTGGTCCGTTTTATGTGCCAGCTCGGCAAAGGTTATTTGCGAAGTCCCTAGCACATCGTCTTCAACAATCATGGCAATGTTATCTGCCTGTGGCGTGCCAATATGTCTATCACTACAAGCCACGCCGATATTAAAGAGTGCGGGAATATCCCATTCCCAATTTGGAAATTCTGTAAACATTAAAGCAATACTCCGTATGGCCAATTTTGTCTTACTACTTGTGCAGGTAACAGTTCTAATACATGTAAAGCAAATTCCATATCCGATGTTTTAAGTGCACGTAATGCATGCGCCCTTAGCAAAGTCTGTAGTGCTTTGCCAAACATCGGCGGGTCAAGCATTTCACCTTCAAATTTAATCGCCCCACCGAGCAACGCATCAGCTTCGATGGCCGCTTTTAAAATAGCAACTTTTTGTGCCACATCCGTTGGGGATGGCGTATAGGCAGTTTTACACAAATGAATATGTCCCGGGTGTATCACTTGTTTGCCAGTAAGTCCCATGGCCGCTTCTAGGCAGGCATGCTTATACACGATTCGCGATTCGTTATCTCCATGTAAATCCAGCCAACGGCGCACGTCGTGTGGTTCTAAATATTTCTCAGGCATAATATTGGCGCCAATTAAAGTTTCAACTCCACCAATAACACCCTTGCCAGCAATGCGCGCCTCGAACATCATCTGGTTCATAAAAAACCGCAATTCTTCAATCCAATTTTCTGGGGTAATATGAATACCCATGGCTTTTGAAAAGTCATGAATACCAAATACCACGTGCTTAACTGTGTCGTACTGCATTAACTCTGGCGCAATTTTGAGCGACTTTGGATGTTCGATAATCGGCTGTATCGTAATATCAGGATTGAGATCGATTAATAAGCTGGATAAATCACGCACTTCTGCCGCACCATAAGCCTCGCCAGCTTTAGCGAGCATCACCACATCAATGTAATCAGCCATATCTCTAACTAACTGCATATCTAATTCATATTCATCGGTACGGAATGAATTACAACGTATCGCGATAGTGACATGCTCATTCACCTTGCGTAGCTCAGGTAACTCTTGGCGCAACAAATCACGACTCATCTCTTTTTGTCTGCAGCCATCTTCAAGGTCAAATATCAGGGTATGCGCATTGGTGCTATGCGCGTGTTTTCTCATGCGAGCAGCTGCTTGTGCAATATCTTCATAAATACCAAGCGCAGGCGAATACTTCACTGGTGGATAGTACAGTTGTATGCCTGGCCACCCGCCGCCAAGCAAAGAGCTATTGGTATAACACTTTATTTTCCCATGATCATTCATTTTAAGTCTTTCGCTTGTTAGGGTTATTCCCTAAACTATTATTTTCATGATCATTGAGTTTGGTCAATACAGTTTGAACTGCAAACCCATCTAACTGTTTCGTATTTAGTGCTTCACTACTTGTAAATTTTACTTTTGATGTCATCACATCTAGAAATTCGTTATCAGGCAAATCTAGCAAACTATCAAAGGCCAATAACTCTTGCTTATTTAGCCCTCTAAGATGATTTTCAGAGAACCGCTGCAGCACAATATCCAGCTCAAGCAAACCACGACGACAACGCCAGCTAAGACGCCGTACTTCTTCATCCGACATGTTCTTGACATCACCTTGTTGTGTATCTGATAAGTGCATTCTTAAAAACCCTCTACTGTTATACCGATTTAATTTCTATATGCGTTTTAGCCTTGTTTTTATGTGTTCGAGCACGCTCAATTTTTAAGTCTTTAATATTTGCGATCGCCGCATTTGGATTCAATTTTTTCGGGCACACTTCAACGCAATTCATAATGTTGTGACAACGATACAAGCGGTAAGGATCTTCCAAGTTTTCTAGCCGCTCTTCAGTTGCCTGATCGCGCGAGTCCATGATGAAACGATTGGCTTGCAACAAGCCTGCTGGGCCGACGAACTTATCTGGATTCCACCAAAAACTTGGGCAAGATGTGGTACATGCACCACATAAAATGCACTCATATAAACCATCCAGCTTGGCGCGGTCTTCTGGACTTTGCAGGCGCTCGGTTTCAGGCAATGGATCGTTATTGACTAGATAAGGTTTTACTGAGTTGTAATGCTCAAAAAACTGCGTCATATCAACCACTAAATCGCGTATCACAGGTAAACCTGGCATAGGGCGTAGCACAATGGGTTGCTCTAAATCCGCCAACTTAGTAATACAAGCCAAGCCGTTTTTGCCATTAATGTTCATGCTATCACTGCCACAAACACCTTCGCGACACGATTTACGCATAGAAAGCGTGTCGTCCTGCTCCTTTAAACGTAGAAGTGCGTCTAACAGCATGTTGTCTTCTTCCGCCAGTTCAATGCTGTAATCTTGCATATAGGGCTTTTTGTCCACATCTGGATTAAAGCGATAAATGGAAAATTTCATTGGTATTGTCATGCTAATAAACTCTCTTTTTAGGTTCAAAAGATTCTACTGTTTGTGGTTTTAAGCGCACTGGTTTGTAAGTTAAGATATTGTTTTGTTTTATAAAAAGTGAGTGTTTTAACCAGTTCACATCATCACGTTCACCAAAATCTTCACGTGCATGCGCGCCTCGGCTTTCTGTTCGCGCATTTGCAGAATGCATGGTCGCAACCGCCACTTCAATTAAATTATCCAGCTCCAACGCTTCCACCCGCGCAGTATTAAAGACTTGGCTTTTATCTTTTATGGAAATATTTTGTAGGCGTTTGGCAACAACATCAATCTCGTGCACCCCTTGTGCCAACTCATCGGGAAATCTAAATACGCCGCAATGATTTTGCATGGTATCACGAATCGCATCGCCTACTTCAGCGACATTTTCGCCTTGCGCATTCTCTAAGCGGGCAATGCGTGCCAGCGTTGTATCTGCCGCGTTGGCAGGTAAAGGTTTGTGTGTATTATTAGTTTTAATGGCAGCCGCCATATGGTCACCAGCCGCTTTGCCGAACACGACTAAATCTAACAAGGAGTTTGAACCCAAACGATTCGCGCCATGCACCGAAACGCAAGCACACTCACCCACTGCATATAAGCCATTCACAGCTTTTTCGCCTTCTATCACCACTTGGCCATCCAAATTTGTCGGAATGCCGCCCATCATATAGTGCGCAGTTGGCACAATAGGGATTGGGTCACGTATCGGGTCTACATTGGCAAAGGTTTTAGCGATTTCACGTATGCCAGGCAAACTTTTGTTAATACGCTCTTCGCCGAGATGATCGAGTTTTAAATACACCGCATCTTTATTTTTACCCACACCACGGCCAGCTTTAATCTCGGTCGCACACGCTCGCGAAATTACATCGCGACTGGCTAAATCTTTGGCTGTAGGCGCATAACGTTCCATAAAACGCTCGCCTTCAGAATTCACCAAATAACCACCTTCGCCACGCACGCCTTCGGTAATCAATACGCCAACATGCTGTATACCAGTTGGGTGAAACTGCCAAAATTCCATATCTTGTAGCGGCAAGCCTGCGCGCGCCGCCATACCCAAGCCATCGCCCGTATTAATAAACGCATTGGTACTAGCTTTAAATATACGGCCAGCACCACCTGTCGCTAATAATGTGGTTTTAGCTTGAATAATATGAATCTCGCCCGTTTCAATCTCTAACGCAATCACGCCAAGCACATCACCATCGGCATCACGAATTAAATCAAGCGCAAACCATTCAATTAAGAATTGGGTGTTTGCGCGAATATTGCGCTGATACAGCGTGTGCAACATGGCATGTCCAGTACGATCAGCAACGGCACACGTGCGTGAAATAGGTTTTTCACCAAAATTCTGTGTCATACCACCAAATGGCCGTTGGTAGATTTTGCCAGACTCTAAACGATCGAACGGCATGCCAAAATGCTCTAGCTCAATAATGGCTTTGGCGGCGTTTTTACACATAAACTCAATAGCATCTTGGTCACCCAAAAAGTCACTGCCTTTAATGGTGTCGTACATGTGCCAGAGCCATTTATCCTCGGCCACATTGCCCAACGCCGCCGCAATCCCGCCCTGCGCCGCTACAGTATGTGAGCGAGTAGGGAACACTTTGGAAAGTACCGCGACCTTTACGCCCGACTCTGCCAACTGCAAAGCTGCGCGCAAACCCGCGCCGCCGCCGCCGATAATGACTGCGTCAAATTTATGCGTTGTTAATGCCATAAAACTAAATATTCCATAAAATAATTGAAACCCAAATTAAATAAACAACTAAGAGAATATCAACAATAATTTGCAAGTAAGCACGTAATTTTTTATTGAAAATGTAGTCTTTAAACACGTCGCTTACGCCCAGCCAGGCGTGAATAAACAGGCTGATAAAAAATAAAAGCGTGATGAATTTAAACCAAATTGGCGATACAAACACGTGCCAAGCTTCAAAGCCTACTGGTCGCTGAATAATAAGTAACACGATTAACAAAACAATATACGCCGCCATGATCACTGCACTCAAGCGCTGCGACAGCCATAAACGCATGCCAGGGTATTTATTAGTAAGTAATTGAAGTATCAAGAAAAATCACCAAATTACAAAAGCAAAAATTAAAACCGAAACACCAACTAACCAAAGCACTAAGCGGCCAGAAAAACGCGCTTTTTGTAGAGATGTCATCCAATGAATGTCTTGCAATAAGTGCCGTATACCAGCGAAGAAGTGGTGAAAAAAGGCCCAAACCAAGCCAATCAAAATGAGTTTAACAAACCAAGCATCAAGCAAACCTGCCAACGCTGCGTAGCTTTCTGGTGACTTTACTGAATATTGAACCGTCAATAAAATTAAGGGCAAAGCCAAAAACAACGCCATGCCAGAAGCGCGATGCAGAATCGAAACCACCGCATTAATTGGTAAGCGAATGGTGAATAAGTTCAGGTTTTTTGGCCTGCTTTTTGGGCGTTTTTGTTGCATGCTTTTCTTTACTTATTTAATCTTTCGCAGCTTTTGCTACCGCGCCAGAAACTCGCGCCAATAAACGCTTATCAAATGGTTTAGGAATGATGTATTCTTTGCCAAATTTCAACTCTTTCAAGTTATATGCCTGCAACACATCAGCTGGCACTGGCTCGCGCGCGAGTTCACTCAAAGCATGTGCCGCCGCCACTTTCATTTTCTCGGTAATTTGTGTAGCTTTGGCATCTAACGCGCCGCGAAATAAATACGGAAAGCACAGGGCGTTATTCACTTGATTTGGAAAGTCACTGCGGCCAGTTGCCATTAAAATATCATCACGAATGGCATGCGCCACGCTGGGTAATACTTCTGGGTCTGGGTTTGCTAGCGCAAAAATAATTGGGTTTTTCGCCATGCCTTTAATTAAATCGGCATTTAAAGCATTTTTGGCTGAAACCCCAATAAATACGTCACTATCCGGCATTACATCAGCCAATGTTTTGTCACTGCTTGGCACAACTGCTAGCTCACGATTGTTATCGTGCAAATCTTGTCTATTACTATCAATCACTCCCGTTCTATCGACCATTGTAATGTTGGTAGCGCCCATGCTTTTGAGCAATTTTGCGCATGAGCAACCTGCCGCACCCGCGCCTAAAAACACGATTTTTGCGGTTGGCAACGTTTTGCCTTGCAACTCCAGCGCGTTTAATAATGCGCCAGCCACAATCACTGCAGTACCATGTTGGTCATCATGAAATACGGGAATATCTAAGCGTTTTTTTAGCTCGTTTTCAATATAAAAACAATGTGGTGCGGCGATATCTTCCAAGTTAATTCCGCCAAATGTAGGCGCGATATTCACTACTGTTTGAATAAATTCATCAGGACTTGCTGCATTAATTTCTATATCAAAAACATCAATGCCAGCAAAGCGTTTAAACAACACTGCTTTGCCTTCCATTACTGGCTTGCTAGCCAACGCACCCATATTGCCTAAACCTAACACGGCGGTTCCATCCGTAATCACTGCGATCAAGTTGCCTTTATTGGTATATTTATACGCGTTTGCAGGATCAGCATTGATTTCAAGCACTGGCGCAGCTACGCCTGGTGTATAAGCTAAAGACAAATCATCTTGCGTCGCGCAAGGTTTAGATGATTCCACACTCAATTTTCCAGGGACGGGAAATTGATGGTAATCTAGCGCTCGTTTTTTAAGATCATCCATTTAAATTTATCCTGTTATTCTAATTCGCTCATATAGTGATGATCATCAGTGAGACACAACCCTAGTCGCCACTCCATTGGTTTATCTCCATAAGTGTAGGAAACACGCTCAATACTCAATAGCGGCGCGCCAACCTTTAAATTCAGCGCCTCTGCAACTTCACCTGTGGCCGCCACGGCGGTTAGTCGCTCTTCAGCACGTATCATGCGGACACCATATTCCGTTTCATACATACTGTACATGGAGCCTTGATTTTCTTCTACCCTGGTACTATTAAGACCTTTAAAAGGTGCTGCTGGAACGATAATGTGATCATAAATTAATGGTCTACCAGAAAAGGTGAGCAAGCGTTTTACTTCTATTAAAGATGCACTCGCTTTTAATTCCAGAATTTTAGCGATGCGGCTATCAGCTTTTGATTTGATACAAGAAAGCAGCTCATTTTGCAGTGCCTCTTTATGACCATCAACAGCGGTTAGCCGTAAAAATCGTAGCTTGATACCTTCCTCGTTGTGTGTGGCAACAAAAGTACCTTTGCCTTGTCGGCGAATTAGAATGTTCTCACCAGCAAGACTATCTATAGCCTTTCTAACGGTACCTTGGCTTACTTTGTAACGCGCGGCCAAATCAATTTCACTTGGAATCATTTCGCCTGGACGCCATTCACCGCCTATTAAACTTTGAGTCAGCAGTACTTTAATTTGGTCGTAAAGAGGTCTGTAGTTTGGTGAGCTATAAGCTTTATCTTCCATGATTTGCAACACCTGTATTTAGTTAAGCAAATTAAAACATAACAAATAAAAATAGTCTAGTGTTTTATATCTTATATAAGACATAAGATATTTGTTGACAGTGCTAGAAAGCACTCTATATAATCGCTTTAATACTATATTTAAGCTTACCTTTATGGAATTATGTTTTCGTCCCCGTCGCTCCGCGCTCTATGTGCCAGGCTGTAACCTACACTACTTAGATCGTGCGCGAACACTACCTACTGATGCCGTGATCCTTGATCTTGGCGACTCTATTCTAGTGGCTGCCAAAGTAGAATCACGCAAGAATGTAGTTGCGGCGATAAAGCAAGGTGGTTACGGTTCGCGTGAAGTGATCGTGCGTGTAAATAATCTGGATTCTATTTGGGGCCAAGATGATATTAAAGCTGTTGCTAATATTGGGGCAGACGCAATACTTTTTCCTAATATTGAGTCTGCTGAGCATGTGCATACCGCTCTCAAATTATTAGACGATGCAGGTGGTGGCCATATGCCGATAATGGTGATGATAGAAAGTCCGATTGCAGTACTTAACGCTAAAGAAATAGCAGCCGCGTCGGATCGTATAGTATGCATAATGATGGCGACTTCGGATTTAACTTCACAATTGCATGCAAGAGTAACGCATGAACAAAGCGCGATTTTAACTGCGCTATCGTTAGTAATCTTAGCAGCTCGCGCCTACGGGCGTTGCGTAGTGGATGGCATCACTAGTGACTTTAAAAACATGCACTCTTTTGAGTACGCTTGCCGTTTGGGTCGTGACATGGGTTTTGACGGCAAAACGCTCGTACACCCGGCTCAAGTTGCCTACAGCAATGATGCTTACACGCCAAAGGCGAGTGAAGTTGCAGATGCGCGCGCAATTATTCAAGCGCTTAAAGAGGCCAACGAATCTGGCCTAGGCACAGTGGTAGTAAACGACAAATTAGTCGAACAACACCATGTAAAAGCTGCACAACGTTTGCTAATGCTGCATGAAATGATTGCAAAGTTAGAAGAAGAATTTATTTAAATGCCAAAAACAAACAAAATAGTTTCCACAAAAATTAATGGTGGTCGATTTTTTGAAGACTTCGTATTCAATGAAGTGATTCAACACGCCACGCCGCGCACCATTACAGTTGGGGATTGCGCACTTTATATCGCACTTACAGGCAGCAGAAACCCATTACATTGTAGCGAGCCATTTGCGCAAAGTTTAGGTTACAAAACTACACCTGTCGATGACCTGCTCGCATTTCATGTTGCTTTTGGCAAAACCGTGCCTGATATTTCGGTGAACGCAGTCGCCAATTTGGGCTATGCCGATGTACGATTTATACAACCTGTTTTTGTCGGCGACACGCTTTCAACCTCCAGCCAAGTCATTGGTTTAAGGCAAAACTCTAATGCAAAAAATGGTGTGGTGTATGTGCGTTCAACTGCGGT
>JANNFN010000064.1:0-15059 GCA_031379885.1 Methylotenera sp. | reverse complement strand
TTCTGATTTTTTCGCTTTCGTGCGCCGCGTTATCATTTCGCGTATTTGCTTGCTTAACAGTAAATTAATATGACCATCATCAAAAGAGCACTCATCAGCGTCTCCGACAAATCAGGGATACTTGAATTAGCAAACGCACTCGTTCAATTAAATGTAGAAATACTTTCCACTGGCGGCACTGCCAAATTGTTTCGCGACAACAACATCGCTGTGACTGAAGTAGGAGACTACACGGGCTTTCCCGAAATGTTAGACGGTCGTGTTAAAACACTGCATCCCAAAGTGCACGGCGGCTTGCTGGGTAGACGCGACTTGCCCGAACATGTCGCAACAATGCAAGCAAACGATATTCCGAATATTGATTTGTTGGTGGTGAATTTATACCCTTTCGAAACTACCGTGGCTAAGCCCAATTGCACACTGGAAGACGCGATTGAGAACATCGATATTGGCGGCCCAGCCATGGTGCGTAGCGCTGCAAAAAACTGGCAAGATGTCGCTGTTTTAACCGATGCAAGCCAATATGGCGATTTTTTAGCTGACCTGCAAGCCAATAGTGGAGCGGTTTCCAGAGCATGTAAATTCAAACTTTCCGTTGCTGCTTTTAATCGCATTAGCAATTACGATGGCGCAATTAGCAATTATTTATCTAGCTTTAATGCGGATGGCACGCGCAACGAATTCCCCGACCAAATGAATTCGCGTTTTGTGAAAGTGCAAGATTTGCGCTATGGCGAAAATCCGCACCAAAGCGCCGCGTTTTATCGCGATTTATACCCCGCACCTGGTTCGTTAGTGAGCGCGCAACAACTGCAAGGCAAAGAACTTTCGTACAACAATATCGCCGATGCCGATGCGGCTTGGGAAGCTGTAAAATCATTCAATAGCACTGCTTGCGTCATCGTCAAACACGCCAATCCATGCGGCGTGGCACTCGGCAAAGATGCGCTAGAAGCTTATTCCAAAGCCTTTCAAACGGATCCAACAAGCGCTTTTGGCGGCATTATCGCTTTCAATGCCACGGTTGATTTGGCTACGGCTGAAGCAGTGAGCAAACAATTTATGGAAGTATTAATTGCGCCAGACTTTAGCGCTGATGCGCTCCAACTATTAAAAGCAAAAGCCAATGTGCGTGTGCTTAAAATTGCATTACCCAAAGGCGGCAATAGTGCTTGGGAGCAAGGCCGTAACTCGCACGATAGCAAGCGTGTGGGTTCAGGTTTGCTGATTCAAACGGCGGATAATCATGAAATCTCACAATCCGACTTAAAAATCGTCACCAAAAAGCAACCAACGCCGGCACAAATGGCGGATTTATTATTCGCCTGGAACGTGGCGAAATATGTGAAATCCAACGCGATTGTATTTTGCGGTAATGGCATGACCTTGGGCGTGGGCGCAGGCCAAATGAGTCGTGTCGATAGCACCAAAATCGCCGCCATTAAAGCACAACATGCGGGACTATCTCTCAAAAACTCCGTCGTAGCTTCGGATGCTTTCTTTCCATTTCGCGATGGCATAGATGTGTTGGCAGAGGCAGGTGCCGAGTGCGTCATTCATCCTGGAGGTAGTATGCGCGACGATGAGGTGATTGCCGCAGCTGATGAACTTGGCTTGGCGATGGTATTAACAGGCATTCGCCACTTCAGGCACTAAAACCATGATAAATTTACTCCGCATTTCATTGCCTGTGTCGCGTGCTCGCTCAATCCGCGCCTACACAAGCAGTATGTCTTGTCTTTCGCTGTGCGGCTTCTTGGCACTAAAAACGCTCGCTACAATTTCTCAAAGTTTTAGCAAAATATGAAAATTTTAGTTATCGGTAGCGGTGGTCGCGAACATGCACTTGCTTGGAAAATCGCCCAAAATAAAGAAGTAAGTCGCGTTTATGTAGCGCCAGGCAACGCGGGCACAGCAACGAATCCTGACATGATGAACGTGCCTATTTCAAGTGTTCAAGATTTACTTGATTTTGCAAAAAAAGAGCAGATTCATCTCACAATCGTTGGTCCCGAAGCGCCACTTTCTCAAGGTGTTGTCGATGCATTTCGTGCCGCTGGGTTAAAGATTTTTGGTCCAACAAAAGCGGCAGCACAATTAGAAAGCTCAAAAGATTTTGCCAAAGCATTTATGCTTCGCCACGGTATACCCACCGCAACATATGCCACGTTTACCGATGCCAAAAAAGCGCACGATTATGTAAATCAACAAGGCGCGCCAATTGTGATTAAAGCCGACGGCTTGGCAGCTGGCAAAGGCGTAGTTGTCGCGATGAATGAAGCTGAAGCGCACGTAGCGATTGATGCCATGCTCTCCGATAACAAACTTGGCTCTGCTGGCGCGCGCGTAGTGATTGAAGAGTTTTTAACGGGTGAAGAGGCCAGCTTTATTGTGATGGTGGATGGCAAAAATATATTAGCACTTGCTACCAGCCAAGACCATAAAAGATTACTTGATGGCGACCAAGGACCAAACACTGGCGGCATGGGTGCGTATTCTCCAGCGCCCGTGGTTACCCCTGAAATCCATGCAAGAGCATTACGTGAAGTCATTCGTCCCACCGTAGAAGGCATGGCAAAAGACGGCATTCCCTACACTGGCTTCCTTTATGCAGGCTTAATGATTTCACCCAATGGGAATATCAAGACTTTAGAATTTAACTGCCGTATGGGCGACCCTGAAACTCAGCCGATTATGTTACGATTAAAGTCTGACTTTGTTACATTGGCCGAACATGCGGTTAATGGCACACTAGATAAAGCGGATGCGATATGGGATAGACGCACTGCGCTTGGCGTCGTAATGGCAACCTCTAATTATCCTGAGTCACCTAGGCTAGGCGATGAAATTACTGGCTTACCTAAAAATCTAGAAGATGCGCAGGTATTCCATGCTGGCACGCAATTGGTCGACGGGAAAGTCATTACTAGCGGAGGACGTGTATTGTGTGTAACCGCGCTTGGCGAAACAGTGAAATTTGCCCAACAGCAAGCTTATCGCATTATTGAAGACATTAAGTTTGATGGCGCGCAGTGCCGCACCGATATTGGCTTTCGAGCCATCAAAGGTTAAGCTATTTTGAACACACAAGCCGTTTTAACTTACCTACAAAACTTACAAACTCGCATCATAGAAGCGCTAGAGTTGGTAGATGGTAAAACTTTTCTGCATGATGGCTGGAATCGCCCAGAAGGTGGTGGGGGCACTTCTTGCATTTTAGAAAATGGCAATGTATTTGAACGGGCGGGTGTGGGGTTTTCGCATGTATTGGGTAGCAAACTTCCACCAGCGGCTACAATTGCGCATCCTGAAGCTGCTGGCCGCGCTTGGCAAGCCATGGGCGTTTCACTGGTGCTGCATCCGCGAAATCCATATGTGCCAACCGTACACATGAATATTCGTTTTTTTGTGGCTGAAAAAGAAGGTGAAACACCAATCTGGTGGTTTGGCGGTGGCATGGATTTAACGCCCTACTATGGTTTTGAAGATGATTGTGTGCATTTTCATCGTAGCAACAAAATTGCACTAGATGCTTTTAACCCAGACTATTATCCGCAATTTAAAAAACACTGTGATGAATATTTTTATCTCAAACATCGTAAAGAGCCGCGAGGTATTGGCGGTATTTTCTTTGATGATTTTAATGAGCTTGGCTTCGAACAAAGCTTTGCGCTGCAACGCGCTGTGGGAGATAGTTTCTTGCTCGCCTATTTACCTATTCTGCAACGTCGTAAAGATAGACCCTACACTGAGCATGAGCGCGACTTTCAAGCCTATCGGCGCGGTCGCTATGTGGAATTTAATTTGGTGTATGACCGCGGTACATTATTCGGTTTGCAGTCGAATGGACGCACCGAATCTATACTCATGTCGATGCCACCGATTGTCAAATGGCGCTATGATTGGAAACCAGAAAATGGTAGCGCTGAGAGCAAACTATACTCTGATTTCTTAATCGATAAAGACTGGTTATAACTCAGCTACATTGCCTCTTGCAACTGCTCAATGACTCTATCTAAATCCGAAAAAACGTCTACATAAAAACCTTCACCATCGCTACTCGGCGCGCACACATAAAATCCCCAGCCAATACCTAAACAATCGCAAGCATTTTTAATAATAATGCCAAACCGACTAGGTGGCTGCAATGTAAGTAAAGCGCCATTTTGCGCCATACTATAAATGGCATGGTTATGTGCGCTACCTTCTACTGTAATCACCGTTTTAGCGCCCCAAAGTCTTCTAATAATTTGTTCTGATGTCATTTTTTCTGGATAAATAATATCGAAGCCTTTTTTTTCAAGATGATTGATTACTTCAATTTCATTGATCAATGCCCTTTTGGAGCCTGTTTGACCACGCGCAATAAAAACACCTTCATAGGCAATATTTGTAGGATTTAAACTGACTTTTAGGTTATCTCTCAAGGTCAGATATCGTTTTAACTTATAAGAATTTTGTGAGAAATCACTTAATAAATAGCAATTTTCCACTAGGCCTTTATTGGCATAAATAGTTTTTAATTTAAAAAATTGCTCATACTGTGCCGCGTGCGAATAGTGAGGGCGACGCAATGAAAGCGAGGGGATTTCTGGGGTACCTACAAAGCTTGCTGGCACCACTTCGCGCATCCAATGACCAAAGTAGCTAAGTCCAACATCCGCATCTGTTATCACAGCCTGTCTTAAGTTCACCCTATCAAAATCATCTTTTTCATTGATGCTTCTAGTTAAAAACTCATTTTTACTGGTCCACAAACCACCGCCAAAAAGCCTAGTCTTTCCTATTGGGTACATCAAAGTTGGCGCATGAATAGCATGTGTTTGATGCATACGCTCCATCGTTACACTCAATATGCAATTGATAGTTGGCCCTGTAATTCTTCCTAAATGACTAGGCAAATAAATAGCCGATGCTACATCCTGCTCTTCTTGTGGACACAAAGTAATCGCATCTTTGGCATAGTCATCAAGATTTAGCGTCTTTCCAAATAGCCTGCCACACAAGCGGTAAAATTTATTCATCATAGAATGTAGTCGTAATATGTAATCGAAGTTATAGTAACATTTGTTAAACTAAATTAAATAGCACTATTGGGTAGTCCTTTTAAAATCATTAAAATTAACCACTGGTACAAATATGAATACTTTTGAAGCACTAATTTCCACATTATCAGGCATTGTGTGGGGGCCGCCGATGTTGATACTGCTAGTCGGCACGGGGCTTTACCTCACTATCATCCTTAAAGGTATGCAATTTCGCGCATTGCCGCATGCATTTCGACTCATTTGGGCTAAAGATCACGGCCACGAAGGCGACATCAGCCATTTCGCCGCGCTGATGACGGCGCTCGCCGCCACAGTCGGTATTGGCAACATTGTCGGCGTCGCCACTGCAATCACCATGGGCGGGCCTGGTGCGGTGTTTTGGATGTGGATGACAGGTCTCGTCGGCATGGCGACCAAATACAGCGAGGCTGTGCTGGCCGTAAAATACCGCGAAAAAGGCGAGCACGGTATGCGCGGCGGCCCGATGTATTATCTAAGCAAAGGCGTTGGCTTGCCTTGGTTAGGCACACTTTTCGCAATTTTTACCGCCTGTGCGACCTTTGGCATTGGCAATATGACGCAAGCCAATGCAACAGCCAAAATTTTCGAGGCGACGTTTCATATCCCCACCGCCGCCACCGGCATTGTACTGACGCTGCTCACTGGATTGGTGATTTTGGGCGGCATTAAAACCATAGCCAAATTCACTTCTTTTCTCGTACCGTTTATGATTTTTGGCTACGTCGGTGTTTCACTCACTGTGTTGTTTATTCATTTTGGTGAAATTCCACATGCGCTCAGCCTAATTTTTAGCTCTGCGTTCAGTCCATCTGCGGCTACTGGGGGCTTTGTGGGCGCAACGGTGGCAGCTGCCATGCGTTTTGGTATTGCGCGTGGCGTATTTTCTAATGAGTCTGGCCTTGGCTCTGCGCCAATCGCCGCAGCGGCCGCGCGGACCAATGACCCTGTAAAACAAGCGCTAGTGAGCATGACGCAAACCTTTATCGACACACTGGTGGTTTGCAGCATGACAGCGATGGTGATTTTAACCGCTACTAGCTGGACAAAAAGCGTGAGCGCGTCTGAACTCACCAGCGCCAGCATGGCCGAAACGCTAGGTAGCACGGGCAGCGTGATAGTCGCAATTGCCACTGCGCTATTCGCTTATTCAACATTAATCGGCTGGAATTATTACGGCGAAAAAGCCATCGAATATTTATTTGGCGCAAAATCCATTAAAATTTATCGCGTATTTTTCACCGTCGCAGTCATGATAGGTGCGACTGTGAGCTTAGAATTTGTATGGAATTTCTCCGATTTGATGAACGGCATGATGGCAATCCCCAATTTGATTGGTTTATTGTGGCTTTCACCCGTCATTAAACAAGAAACTGAGCGATATTTTTCATCACTTAAAAAATAATCATGAGCCAACATCGTAGCCATTGGAAGAGCCGCTGGACCTTCATGTTAGCTACGGCTGGCTCTGCGATTGGCTTGGGTAACATTTGGAAGTTGCCCTACATGATAGGCGTAAATGGCGGCAGCGCGTTTGTGTTAGTGTTCATCGCCTGCATTTTCTTTGTCGGTATTCCGCTGATGATGACCGAAATATTACTTGGTCGCCGCGCGCAAAAAAACCCGCTGGATGGCATGAAAGCATTAGCAAGCGAGGCGCAAGCATCTCACTATTGGAAATATCTAGGTGGCATGGGCATGTTAACTGGCCTGCTGATACTGGGATTTTACAGCGTGATAGGTGGCTGGGTATTAGCCTATATCCTTGAGGCTGGTAGGGGTAGTTTCAGTCAAATTACCGCATCACAATCTGCCGCTAATTTTGATGTTTTATTGGCCTCACCTTTAAAATTGCTATTTTGGCATACTATATTTATGCTGATGACCATGGGCGTGGTGGCTAAAGGTGTGAATTCTGGACTTGAAAAAGCTAATAATATTTTAATTCCTTCCTTATTTGCTATTTTGCTTATTTTGCTAGGCTACAGCATGTCTGTTGGTGATATGCATGCCGCATTTCAATTCATGTTTGCGCCAGATTTTTCTAAAATTACGCCCGTTGCGGTTTTATCTGCGCTTGGGCACGCCTTTTTTTCTCTCAGTTTGGGCATGGGGGCAGTCATGGTGTATGGTTCTTACTTACAACGCAATGTCTCTATTGCCCGCACTACTATTTATATTGCACTTCTAGATACTATGCTTGGTCTATTAGTGGGTTTAGCGATTTACTCGTTAGTTTTTGCTAATCATTTGGCGCCAAATGCCGGGCCTGGCTTGATTTTTCAAACTTTACCCATCGCATTTGGCCATATGCCTGGCGGAAGTTTTATTGGCACATTATTTTTTATTTTGGTGGCATTTGCCGCCTGGACATCTTCGATTTCATTGGTAGAGCCTGCCATTGCATGGGTCACAGAGAATACAGCCATAAAACGCCACACTACGGCTTGGAGTTTAGGCATTTTGGTTTGGTTTTTAGGCGTTGCTGTTGTGCTTTCTTTCAATGAATGGAAGGACATCAGAATTATTTTTGGACTGAACATTTTCGAAACGCTTGATAAACTGACCTCCACTATACTATTGCCGCTAGGCGGCTTATTAATGGCGATTTTTGCAGGTTATTTTATGCAAAAACAACACGCTCAAGAAGAGCTAGATTTAGAAGATGGTGCGTTTAAATGTTGGAGCTTTACCAATAATGTCATCGCGCCAATTGCAATTACTGCTGTATTTTTATATTTGTTCGGTATTATTAAATAAAAAACTTATCCCTGTTTATCAAGGCAATAAAAAAGCCAGCTTTTTGAGCTGGCTTTTTAAGTTGGCATTAGCCAAAATTACATAGCTAAAATCCACTGAACGATAGATTTGATATCTTCGTCTTTAACTTGTGGGCTATTTGCTGGCATAGGCATAGGACCCCAAACACCACTACCACCCGCTTTAACTTTAGCGATTAATTTTGCCTCAGCACCTTTGTCGCCTTTATATTTAGCCGCAACATCTTTGTAAGATGGGCCTAATACTTTTTTGTCGATACTATGGCAAGCTAAACAGCCACTTTTCTGAGCAACTGCTTGCGCATCAGCAGCATTTGCATTACCAGCCAATAACACGGCTGCCGCTGCGATCATTGATAATAAAACTTTCATGCTATCTCCTTGAATTCTTGTAAAAAAACCTGCAATTTTCTGCAATCAGCATCATACCTGTAATTTAAAAATGCACAATAGCCTACTTGAATTTTAATTACAAAGTATTTAATAATTGTTGCCAATTATTGACACTTGGTAGACACACAACGCCTTTACACACCCAAGCGTTGACATCTTGCAACAATTCTCTTTGCAAGGCTTGGGGTAAATCTTTTACAGCTTCATCCAAATAAAAGAATAAGTGATGTGGGTAATAATGCTGGTTAATCTTCTCGCGCCAAACCAGCATTTGCTTGGCTTCGCCACGAATAATCACCATGGTCGGTGGTGTCAAAAATTCGGCTAATGCGTGGCACAAACTTGCGCAAGCGGCAGGATTATTAGCCATACTACTATCAAACGCTTTTAGTGTGCGTTCGGCGGCCTGCAAATAGCGCGGCTCACCCAATATATGCCCTAACCTTTGCAGTGCGACGGCTACAATGCCATTGCCATTGGGTGTGGCATTATCGTAGCCTTGTTTCGCACGGTGAATGAGTTGCTCGTGATTATGGCTGGTAAAGTAAAATCCTCCATCCTCACTTTCAAAATTCTCTAGCAAAGCTTCAGCTAAATCTTCTGCAAAACTCAAATCAATCGCACGGTAATCGGCTTGCAAGCATTCAATCAGCGCATCTAGTAAAAATGCATAATCATCTAAATAGGCATTCAAGTGCGCACGGTAGTTGTTGTTAACATTGCCTTTACCATCGTCTTTGCAGGTCGCCAATAATTGTTCGACTTGCCATAAATTGTTGCGAATAAAATCAACAGATGCTTGCGCAAGCGCAATCCAATCTGGTCGATTAAACACTCGCCCTGCGTGTGCTAACCCTTTGATTGCAAGCGCATTCCAACTGGTTAAAATTTTATCATCACGACCAGGTCGCACGCGTTTTTCACGTGCAGAAAATAATTTAGTTTGTGCGCTTTTTAAAAGCGCCATTTCATTATGCTCTGGAAGCCGCACCAAATAAGGATGGTAGGCCACCCCTTCGAAATTGGCTGCAAGATCGAAACCATAGCATTGGCTTGCCACAATAAACTCTTCTGCAGTCAAAAGCGTCTTCACTTCTGTTGGCTGCCAAACATAAAATGCGCCTTCTTCGCTATGGCCATGTGGATTGAGTGAATCCGCATCTAGCGAGGAATAAAAAGCGCCATTTTTATCTGTCATTTCGCGCTGCAACCAAGCCACGGTTTCTTCTATAATTTGCTGGTAACGTTCGTTTTTACTAATTTGCCAACCATCGCAATACAAAAATAATAACTGGCCGTTGTCATAAAGCATTTTTTCAAAGTGTGGAATATTCCATCGTTCATCTACACTATATCGACAAAATCCTCCACCAAGTTGATCGTAAATGCCACCGTTTGCCATCGCGCTTAACATTTGCAAAACCATGGATTCTGCTTGTTTATTTCCCGCTTTAGCTTGATGCAACAACAAAGTAATATCAGCAGGATTAGGAAATTTTGGTGCACCACCAAAACCACCATGCTCAAAATCGAAGTTACTCTCAAGCGAAGTAAACGCTAACTTTAATGTACTTTCGCTAGCACTTAATACATTGCTGAATAAGGGAATCGTTCGTTTTAACGCATCGGCCAATTGACTATTTTGCGCAGCCAAATCATCTTTTTTCTCATGATAAAACTGAGCCACTCGTGGGATTAAATCGGCAAACCCTGGCAATTGATAACGCGGTGTTTTAGGAAAATAGGTACCCGTAAAATACGGTTCTTGATTAGGCGTTAAAAAAACTGTGAGTGGCCAACCGCCGCTGCGCTGCGACAACATGCTGTGTGCAGTTTGGTAGATTTGATCAATATCTGGACGCTCTTCACGATCCACTTTAATGTTGATAAAGTGCTTATTCATGATTGCAGCTACATCGGTATCTTCAAACGATTCGTGCGCCATGACATGACACCAATGACAAGCAGAATAACCGATTGAAAGTAATATTGGCTTATCTTGTTCGCGTGCTAAAGTTAGCGCTTGCTCACCCCACGGGTACCATTCAACGGGGTTGCTGGCATGTTGCAGAAGATAAGGACTGGTCTCCTCTGCAAGGTGATTATGCATAAAGTCTAAAGCGTTTCTATAGAGTACTCGGCGCTAATCACATGGGTACGGCCAGGATTAATCACCACCATATTATCTAAGGCATTCGTGGTTTCCACACATACAGACTTCCGCCACTCATCTAGCTCACCCATATCAGTCATCTGTGCTACTTTCTCGGCGCCCGGACTCCACACCACAGTAGTGTCACTGCCAGATTTCGATACATGGATGATGCGGTTGAAACCAGTATCATGTATAGCACAATCAATGCTATGGTTAATGTACACACGGTCGAACTCGCCGCCATCGAAAGTGAGGGAACCATGTTCGACATGACGCTCATATTTGAGAATCTTGTCTGCATATACGCAATCTTGCATTCCTTTAATTTTAATATTCTCAATATCGCTAATGTTTAGATAAGTGTGAAATGCTTCGCCAATCACGAAAGGATGGTCGGCTTTATTAGTGGTCGACATTTCAATACGCAACCTGCGGCCAATAGTAATAGTAACGCTTAGCGCATAGGGATATGACAATTGGCGCTTCGCTTCTGGCGTATCCAACATCTCCAAAATAATACGCGTGGCGCCAGTAGGCGTTGCGTCAATATCCGCTACGCGCCATGGGATAACGCGCGCAAAGCCATGCGGACAATAACTACTATCGGTAGGATGCGCACCAAACCATGGCCAACAAATAGGAATGCCGCCACGAATTGAACGCGCCTTTACAAAACGTGCGTTACTTGAAAGCCATAATACTGGCTGAGTTAGAAACTTGGGTTGCCAGCCAATAACATGTGCGCCCTGTAAGGCAATTCTTCCTGTCGCAAGCGGGTTGTCAATTTCCAGATACTGTAAACCATCCTCATCTTGCGTTTGCAAAACGTGGGCATGAAGTTTCAATCGCTTATGAGTTACAGGTAAATTTGTTTTTACAGTCGTTTCCGCATCCATTACATCAGCCTTAATGTTAAATTTACTATTTTTCTATTTGAGACACATCGCGCACTGCGCCACGAGCCGCACTGGTGCTCATTGCTGCGTAAGCACGTAAAGCAGGTGACACATGGCGTTCGCGGTTCACTGGTTTCCATGCCGATTTACCTTTGGCTTCCATTTTCGCACGGCGGTGTGACATTTCTTCGTCGCTAATCACCAAATGAATGGTGCGATTTGGAATGTCAATTTCAATCGTGTCACCTTCTTCCACCAAACCAATCGCGCCGCCTTCCGCTGCCTCTGGCGAAGCGTGACCAATTGACAAGCCTGAAGTACCTCCCGAAAAACGTCCATCAGTAAACAAAGCACACACTTTGCCTAAATCTTTCGATTTTAAATATGACGTTGGGTATAACATCTCTTGCATACCAGGGCCGCCACGCGGACCCTCATAACGAATCACAACCACATCACCTGCAATTACTTTATCGGCAAGAATCGCCTCAACTGAAGCGTCTTGGCTTTCAAAAATGCGTGCACGGCCAGTAAATTTCAAAATACTTTCATCCACACCTGCGGTTTTGACGATGCAGCCATCTAGCGCAATATTACCGTACAGCACCGCCAAACCGCCATCTTTAGAATAAGCATGTGCAACATCACGAATGCAACCTTCAGCTCGGTCGTCATCCAAGGTTGGGTAGAGCATGCTTTGACTAAACGCAATGGTTGTTGAAATGCCACCTGGCGCAGCACGGTATAATTTTTTTACGTCTTCATCTTGCGTGATTTTAATATCCCATTTATCGAGCGCTTCACCCATCGTTGCGCTATGCACGGTTGGTGTATCGCGGTGAATTACACCTGCACGATCTAACTCACCCAAAATACCCATCACGCCGCCCGCACGGTGCACGTCTTCCATATGATATTTAGCCGTTGCAGGCGCCACTTTACTTAAACAAGGCACTTTGCGTGAGATTTTATCGATATCCGCCATCGTAAAATCCAGCTCAGCTTCATGTGCAGCTGCCAGCAAATGTAATACGGTATTGGTTGAGCCACCCATCGACACATCTAATGCCATGGCGTTTTCAAACGCTTTCATGTTGGCAATACTGCGTGGCAAAACTGAATAATCATCCTGCTCGTAATGACGTTTTGCCAAATCCACAATTAAGCGACCAGCCTTTAAGAATAGCTCTTTACGGGCGCCATGCGTGGCAAGCGTAGAGCCATTGCCAGGCAAGCTCAAACCCAGCGCTTCAGTTAAGCAATTCATCGAATTTGCCGTGAACATGCCAGAGCAAGAGCCACAAGTGGGACAAGCCGATCGCTCGATTGCATCAGACTCCGCATCCGAAACCTTGCTATCCGCCGCCGCTACCATGGCATCGACCAAGTCTAGCTTATGCGTATTACCACCCCAATTAACCTTACCAGCTTCCATCGGCCCGCCTGAAACGAACACCACGGGAATATTTAAGCGAAGCGCCGCCATTAACATGCCAGGGGTAATTTTGTCGCAGTTAGAAATACATACTAGCGCATCTGCACAGTGTGCATTGACCATGTATTCCACGCTGTCAGCAATTAAATCGCGACTTGGCAAGCTATACAGCATGCCGCTATGGCCCATGGCGATACCATCATCTACGGCGATGGTGTTGAATTCTTTCGCTACGCCGCCTGCGCGCTCAATCTCACGGGCAACCAATTGGCCTAAATCTTTTAAGTGCACATGGCCAGGCACAAACTGCGTGAATGAGTTGGAAATTGCGATGATTGGCTTCTCAAAATCACCATCTTTCATGCCAGTAGCGCGCCAAAGCGCACGGGCACCCGCCATGTTGCGGCCGTGGGTAGTGGTACGAGAACGATAAACCGGCATAACTCAACCTCTAAGCAATTAAAACGTATAATTGGTATTTTACAGCAATCTTAAAACTAAATATGCAAAACAATGTTTTTATACACCCGCAGTTTGACCCTATTGCCATACACATTGGTTCATTTGGCGTCCATTGGTACGGCCTTATGTATTTAATGGGTTTTTTGGCTTTCTTAATGCTAGGAAAATATCAAATCCAACATAAACCTTGGTTTAGTTGGAATAACCAAATGCTAGATGACGCCTTATTCTACGGTGCTTTAGGTGTGATATTAGGCGGTAGAATCGGTTATGTACTGTTTTACCAATTTAGTAGCTTTATTCAACATCCGCTAGATATATTCAAAATATGGCAAGGTGGAATGAGTTTTCATGGTGGTTTTTTGGGTGTGTTAGTTGCCATGTTTTTCTTCAATAAAAAGCACAAACAACCTTGGCTAAAAATCATGGACTTTGTAGCACCCCTTGTACCTATTGGCTTAGGGGCTGGTCGTATGGGTAACTTTATTAATGGGGAATTGTGGGGTCGTGCTACCAACGCAACTTTTGGCATGATTTTTCCGAAAATTGACAATATAGTACGCCACCCTTCCCAGTTATATGAGTTTGCCTTAGAAGGCATCACCCTATTTTGTATTTTGTGGTGGTTTTCGCGCAGGCAGCGTCCAGTAGGCGCGATATCCGCATTGTTTTTAATCGGTTATGGAAGCTTTAGATTCTTAGTGGAATTTACGCGTGAACCTGATAGCTACTTAGGCTTATTGCAACTTGGTTTGAGCATGGGGCAATGGCTGAGCTTGCCGATGGTATTGATAGGTATTTGGATGTGGATTGCAGCAAACAGAAATCGGTTTAGTTAGAGTCGAAAATCCAACATTATGATTAATTAGTCATCACTCTAAGATATTGAATGTTTTACCTGAAAATATAGGCTCTATATAAATCAATAAGTTACAATAAATTATTCCAACATTTCAAATAAAAACTATGGCATGCGGATTGCATATTAAGAACCGTAGTCTTAACGAAATGGAATAATAATGAAAAACTTTATTGAAAAACTCTTTAAAAAAGAACCACAATTTAATTACATCATTGCGGAATATCAGCCAGGTAGAACTAGCTCACAGAAAAAAGGGGGCGAAATTACCGAATATGATATTGACGAGCCTGATGATAGAGACGAAATGGAAATTGATAAAATCTATCAAAGTAGCTAATTATCTATAAAGTTTATTTTGCTGCTTTGATTGATGACGCGCTACACTTGCGCTTCTTAATTTGAGATGTTTTGTAGTTTGTCCATAGGTACGTTCACGCCATAATTTAAATGAACCAAGTTTTAAATGGCTACGCATGAGTTTAATCACACCATCTTGGCTTAAGCCAAACTGCAATTCTATGGCTTCGAACGGCGTTCTATCTTCCCAAGCCATTTCTATGACGCGTGAAATATCTGCCTCATTTAACAACAACGTTTAATCCCTTTCCATTTACTATCTTGCCACAGCTTAAAAAACTCTTTACGTGATAATGCAGCTGGCGTCTCCACTGACGATTGATGAAACTCCACGTGATGCTTTAAATATAAATCATATGCGTCATCACCTGATAGCCTTCTGACCAAAAACCATACACAGTGCAATAAATGTTTTAGTTTTTTAAGCATTTTTAATTCAATCTCTTACCCACAAATTATCTAATTGTGTTGTTTTATGTGGCACCTCAGAGAGCGGCAATACTGGCTTACCATTTAAATGTCGCACACACACCACCAACATATCAATAATCACAATCCACAAAACTGCCACAAAAAATAACGTTAAATAAGCATCTAAATGCTGATTAAATATGAGCTGCGGCGCAACAGCAGCCTTCTCCGCAGACAATACG
>JANNFN010000061.1:0-14329 GCA_031379885.1 Methylotenera sp. | reverse complement strand
GCGCATCTTTTACTTTTGCAGGTTTTTTATTGGCGCTTGGGTTGCGAATGTGCGCGGTGAATTCGAGTTGATATTTTTGAAATGCTAACATGTTAAATAGAGATGCTCTGCAAGCCAATATCCATGTGCCTCTCAGGGCGTATGTTTTTAGTTTGAATTTCAGCGATTTTATTGATTTCTGGTAGCAATTCTGTCAGCGGCGGAATATTGGTATCGCGTTCCAGTAGCGTCGGAAATGTGCCAAATAATTGGTATGCCTCCTCTAACAAAGCCCAAACTGGGTCGATTATGTTCTCGCCATGCGTATCGACCAATAAATCAGGTGTTACCTGTAAATGACCCGCAACGTGGCTATACACAATGCGTTCGCTGGGTATGCCACGCAAAAACTCGTGTGCATCGAAATTAAAATTCACGCTATTCACGTAAATATTGTTGATGTCTAAATGCAAGTCGCAGTCTGCTTCGGCTAGCACTGCTTTGATAAACGTGAGTTCATCCATAGTTGAAATTGGGGCGGCTACGTAAAAAGAAGCATTTTCTACTGCAATGCGTTGCTCCAAAATATCCTGCGTTTGGCGGATGCGTTGTGCGACGTATTTCACCGCTTCTTCGGTAAATGGAATTGGTAATAAATCGTATAAATAACCAGATTTACCCTGTTGAATGTCGCTGCAAAAGCTTAAATGCTCGGTATAAAGTGGGATTTTATTGGTAGCTAAAAACTGCTTAACTTGCTTTAAAAAACCTATATTAAGCGGGTCTGGCCCGCCCAAAGATAAACACAAGCCGTGGCACACAATAGGATAGCGTTCTACAAACCAAGCTAAATCAGCCGCAGCCTTGCCGCCCGCGCCTATCCAGTTTTCTGGGGCGATTTCAACAAAGTTGATATTCGAGATTTGTGGGTCATGAAAAAGGCGCTGGATTTGCGGTATCAGCTCACGCTTTAACCCCAAACCAACGCCTTTTATGTCTACCAATGATGCCATTTGAGCTTAGCTCAAACGCACTTATTTTTTATCTGCGTGGCAAGAACCTTCTTTGGCTTTTTCTGCACTACATGCGCCTTCTTTGGCTTTTTCGGCAGAGCAAGAACCTTCTTTAGCTTTCATTTCAGCACTGCATTTACCCTCGTGAGCGGCTTTCATTTCAGCACTGCATGTGCCATCTTTTGCTTTTTCTGCGCTACATTTGCCTTCAGCTTCTTTTTCCATCGCTTTTTTCTTGTTGGCGCCGCATTTGCCTGTGCCGCATTTACCATCTTTCATTTTTGTTGTATCAGCTTCTGCCACTTGGTAGCCGCTTGATAAAGATTTGATTGCAAATGGATTGCTTGCAGCGTTAACGCTTGCAGCACCAATGGTGAGTGCAAATGCACCAGCTACGGCCAATGATAATGATTTGTTTGTAGTTGAGTTCATGTAAAAAATTCCTTTTAAATTAAATTAAGTTTTTGGTTGTGCGTTCGCTTCAACCAAGTCCGTAATGCGTTTTTTAGCCACTGATGGCATTTCAATCGTGCTGTCGTTTTCGATAGAACTGGTTAGTTGTTTTAAAGCAACGCGCAAGGTTTGCAAATGTTGACTAAACTGTTTGCAATACTTACAAACGAATAGATGCAACTGCAATGCAAAACGTTCACGCAACGTTAATGAACGATCTAACGATTGTGAAATGAGTTGACTTGTTTGTTTGCAGTCCAACATATTTAAACCTTTAAGCTCCTAGCCAGTTGATTTCTAAACACTTTCTTAATCCCATGCGGGCTCTATACAACATCACCCAAGCATTGGTCGTGCTGATATTCAATTCCTTACAAATTTCTTCGTTATCCGTTTCTTGCACATCACGCATTAAAAATAATTGCGCTAGTTTGGTCGGTAGTTTATCCATGCAAGCTTGCAAAACGCCCAAAAACTGCTTCTGCTCTAATGCGCCTTCGGGCATATCCCACGCTAATGGCTTTTCTGCCCAATGGCCTGTTTCATCAAAAAACTCATCCATATTGGCATCTTCGTCTGTCATTAAATCTGATGCAGCAATTTCACGCACATTTTTACGCATCACATCAATAATTTTGTGCTTGAGTATGCCTGTGAGCCAAGTACGCGCTGCAGATTGTCCTGCAAAATCTGGGCTTTTTATAGCGGCTAAAAAAGTTTCTTGCACCACATCTTCGGCTAAGTGAGGGTCGCGTAATCTTGCCAACGCAAATCGGTAAAGATAATCACCGTGCTCATTAAGCCAGTCGTGCATATTGGGTGTTGTCATTATTCAGTATTCAACCATTTAAGTTGGCTTTAGGCAAGCGAGGCTTAGGCAAGTTTGTTAGCCTTTTGCTGTAGTAATTGTTCATAGTAGCCTGCATCTAAGGCAGTGTTATTACGCTGTGCATGCCAGATGCTTTCTGCCAAACATTCTAAAATATCATGCTGCGCGTTATGCTCTTCTTGATGTTTAAGTTTTAATTGTTGGTAAATGCTTGCAATGCCAATCGGTTGATTGATACTGATTTGCTCAATGATAGACAAGTGCAAACTCATGTGCAAAAAAGGATTGGTTTCACCAAATTCAGGGAAATATTCCTGGTGTTTAAACTGATCTGGCGCATCTAATATGGGGTGGTATTCGGGGTGCATATGCATCACGCTTAAGCTCAATTTCTCTAAATCAGTGAGCGTTTTGTTGGCTTTAAATTTTGCCCACGCGTTAAAAAAGAATTCGCGTACTTCGTCGCGGCTGGGGTTAAATAAAGACATAAGCATTAAATAAAGACATTAAAGTTAGACTCATAAATAAGCAACTTTACTTTTAGCAAATAAGCCCAATACTGCAGAGTACTGCAATAACTCATTTACCCCATTAATTGGCGCAATTTCGCCATTGCCATAAAAACCAATAATCGGCAGGTCGGGGAACAGCGTTTTAATTAAAGCTAAGTCTTGATCGATGCCGTTATAAAAATAAGGACCGCGGCCTAAGCACGAAAATAACAATGCAAATTTTGGTTCATCATCTAGTTGTCGTCTGAGTACACTGGCGGTTTTGACAATATCAATTTGAGCCGCATCTACATCGCGAATCGCCCAGCTCAACCATTCCCCTACTTTTAGTGGTTTAGTTAACGTGACAGACTGACTTTCTTCATTTGTGATGATGATTGAAGCGAGGTTATATTCCCCACGCTCTAGCTGGCTTGCCTTACTGGCATGTACTGCCATGAGTTGATGGTAAGGTAAATCGTCGCTTAAATAAAATATATCATTTTTTTTGCACGTAGATAATAAGGTGTTGAGCGCCGGCAAATTGGCAATGCTTAATAGATCGTTGCCCTTGGTCGCGGTAACTCTGCGCGGAGCAGAGATGATTTTTAAACCATGCGTTGCCGCCACGGCACCACTTGCATTTTTTAGCATGACTTCACAATAACCTTGCGTGGTACCTTTTCCATTCTGCCACACAGAAAAAGAACCATGCCCAGTCGCATCGCCAGAAACGCCACCGAATCTACATGCATTTGCATTTAAGTTGGAGGCGTTTAACCAAGTCGTATTGATTGCATTAGGTGCGGCGAGCGTAAGTAATAAAAAATCATCATTGTGCTCATCCGTTTGTGGATGGCTGAAATTTAAATCAGCAAATACCATTGCTGCTGCGGCTGGGCTATCAATCACCCAATCTTCCTCGGTAAAAATGCCCGTGGCGGAACAGCCAATCACTTGCGTACAGCTGGCGGCTTTGGCTGCGGCTTTAATGGCAGATTGTGGGTCAGCCGCGAACTCTGAAGTAAGAAATAGCAACACGCTGGAGGGTGCATGGATGTTGGCTTTTAGCATAGCAGATTCAACTGCTTTGGCAGCCAGTTCTGGCGTAGGCGCTACTCCGATGGCTAATCCCGTCGCGACTTTCATACTTATCCAGCCATGCTTTTATTTGTCATGGCCTCGCCGGCCATTAAATGTGGCTTAGGGATAACTTTATGTGGGTACTCACATAAATCTACAATACAACATTCACCGCATTTTGGGCTGCGTGCAGTGCAAGTGTAGCGGCCATGCAAAATTAATAAATGGTGCGCATCGCGTATAAATTCTTTAGGAATCGTCTTTAAATATTTTTGTTCTACTTGCAATACGTTCTTGCCAGTGGCTAATTTTGTGCGATTGCCTAGGCGAAATAAGTGTGTATCGACCGCGATGGTTGGCTCACCAAACGCAGTGTTCAAAATCACATTGGCAGTTTTGCGACCTACGCCAGCTAGAGCCTCTAGCGCCGCGCGCGTATTGGGCACTTGTGATTGGTGCTGTTCAATCAACTGCGCGCAGCAAAAAATAACATTCTTGGCTTTGGCATGATACAAACCAATCGTTTTGATGTAACTTTCCAAGCCTTCGATGCCTAAATCGAATATTGCCTGTGGTGTATTGGCGACTTTAAACAGCTTGCGTGTGGCAATATTCACGCCTTTGTCGGTCGCTTGCGCAGATAAAATCACGGCGATTAGCAACTCAAATGTACTGCTGTACTCCAGCTCTGTCGATGGCTGTGGAATTGCGGTGCTTAAACGCGAAAAAATTTGAAAGCGTTTTGCCGCGTTCATTATGTTTAATGCGCAGGTTTAAGCGAGCCGCTGGGATTATCTTGGCCCATCGTTGGCGTGGGTTTTGACTTGCGTTGCTCAACCCAATTACGCGCTGCGATTAAACAAGCCAAGCCTAAAAATGCACCTGGCGGTAAAATCGCCAATAAAAAGCCATGATAATCGGGAATCGTTAGCATGTAATGCTTAAAACTTGCCCCAAACGCTAAGTCTAGCCCAGAAAATAGCGTGCCTTTACCAATGATTTCGCGTATGCCGCCTAATATTCCTAAGACAATCGTTAAGCCGATGCCCATCATAAAACCATCCCAAATAGCAGGTGCAGGCGGATTTTTAGCAGCAAATGATTCTACCCGTGCCAATACAATACAATTCACCACAATGAGTGGAATAAAAATACCTAATACTTTATGTAATGGTTCAGCAAAGCCATGAATGGTTAAATCAATCACCGTCACCAACGCGGCAATGACCAAAATAAATACTGGTACCCGAATTTCTGCTGGCACAAATTTACGCACTGGCGAAACTGCACCGTTAGAGGCGGCCATGACGAACGCTGTCGCCAAGCCCAAACTCACGCCATTTACTACGGAGGTCGTAATCGCCAGCGTTGGGCACAAGCCCAAAAGCTGCACTACGCCTGTGTTTTGCTTCCAGAGCCCATTGTAGGCAATTTCTTTAAATTCACTCATTTCGTTTACCTCTATTTGCTTTCTGCAAATAATGTTTGTTTATTCGCCTCAAAATATTGCAGGGCTTGATGCACGGCTTTTACCACCGCGCGCGGCGTAATGGTTGCGCCCGCCATGTAATCAAACGCGCCATTGTCTTTTTTTACAGCCCACTTCTCACTTGTTGTCTTTTTGAGTGATTCGCCGTCAAAAAGTTTAATCCAATTGCCTTTGGCGATATCAATATAATCACCCAAGCCAGGTGTTTCTTTGTGTGAGAGTACTCGCACGCCGCTAATTTCACCATTATATTTGATCGCAATCAGCAGTTTAATGTCACCACTATAACCATCATGCGCAATCGCTTCTAAAATCACTGCTGCTGGCGTATTGTTAATGCGCGCACGATTTGCGACGGTCGCCTGTTTATTGCCTAGCAAGTCATTTGGAGCAATGCTAATCTGGTCTTTTAGAATGTTATTATCGTGCATATTTTCGGACACGATTTGTCTAAAAAGCGCCATGCGTGCTTCGGCCTCACTTTTTTCAATTGGCGCTTTGGTGATGTTAAAAACATAGGCCAGCAATGCTGTAAACACCAAAGCAAACGCAATGAGCGTGATGGCGGTTTTGCTGGCGTGTTTGAATATTGTTTCACTCATTTTTGATGGCCAGACTTATTTTTCATGCCCAAAGACCCGTGGTTGCGTATGTGCATCAATCAGCGGAACGCAAATATTCATAAAAATCACTGCAAATGCCACGCCATCTGGGTAGCCGCCATAGATGCGGACGAGATAAGTGATGACCGCCACACCAGCGGCAAAATAGAGTTTGCCGCGCGGCGTGGTGGGCCCGCTAATTGGGTCCGTAATAATAAAAAATGCACATAGCATGCTGGCACCACTAAACAAGTGAAACAAAGGTGTAGCAAAATGTGCAGGATTTACTAACCAAAACGCACCAGAAATTAACGCCAGCGCAGCTAAGAAAGCAGTTGGTAGATGCCAGCTAATAATTTTTTGTTGCCACAAATATAGCCCGCCGAGTAAGTAAGCGCCTGTTACGTATTCACCACCTTTGCCACCAAACGTGCCAAATAATGGGGCTTGCGTAATGCTGGCAACATTATGATTGAGTTTGAGCTGTGTTTTTAAATAATCCAATGGCGTGGCGCTGGTAACTGCATCCAATTTCATAGCGATTAAATTAGAATCTAGCGGTAACTGCCCACTAAAAATATAGCGTAATTGATCCATAAAACTCAGCGGGGTTTGCGCCAAATGCAAGACTACTGGCCATTTGGTCATAATGGCGGGGAAGGAAATTAGCAGCACCGCGTAGCCAATCATGGCGGGGTTGAACGGGTTGTAGCCGAGGCCGCCATATAATTGCTTAGCGACCACGATAGCAAACAAAGTGCCTACTACAATTAGCCACCATGGCGCAAGTGGCGGTATTGCCAGCGCCAATAGCCATGCGGTAATCACAGCACTGAAATCCATGAGAAAAGGTTGAACAGGGCGACGCCTTAATTTGAGCATTGCCGTTTCGGCAGCCAGTGCTGTGGCGGTGCCAAGTGCAATGGTAACCAGCACGCCACCACCAAATACCCACACGTAAGCTGCAATTCCGGGCACAAGTGCCAGCAACACTTTGAGCATCATGGTGCTCACGCTTGGTGCGTCGGAAATGTATGGTGAGCGGTTCAAATTAACTCTCTTTAGTATCGATTTGTTTAGCGGCTTCGGCAGCTACTTTTGCGGCCTTGGCACGCGCTATTGCTGCCGCAATTTTGGCTTGTTTGTCTTCATCAATTGCCGGCTTGCTAGACTCAGCTTCTATACCAACTGCTTGCCGCCTAGCATCTATTTGGGCAATTTCTTTTTGTATATTTTCATCGTTAACAACCACATTTTTAGGCGCGTCGCCAGCTTGCTGCGCGGCAGCTTTTGCGGCTTTTGCACGTTCAATAGCTGCAGCAATGGCAGCTTTTTTGGCATCGCCAGCATCCGCATAGATATTGGCTTGCTGAGCATCATTATTTTGATTTTCAGACGCAATTTTCACTGCTTCTTCTTTTTGTGCGGCTGCGCGTTCAGCATGTTTTTGCGCACGCTCTAGTTTTTCGCGCTCAATTCTGGCTAATCTAAAATCGTTGCGTTCGCGCGCCAAATCGGCCGCTTCGTGCGCTTTATCAATGGCGATAATCTCACTTTTGGCGTAGCGATAATATTGCACCAGCGGGATATTGCTAGGGCATACGTAGCTACAGGCGCCGCATTCGATGCAATCGAATAATTTGTAGTCATTGGCTTTTTCAAAATTATCTGATTTTGCAAACCAATAGAGTTCTTGCGGCTGCAAATTCACTGGGCAAGCATCAGCGCAGCGTGCGCAGCGTATACACGGCATGGCCGGCGGTGGGCGCGCGAATAAATTTGGCGCAGCGGCAATAATGCAATTAGCCGCTTTGGTAATTGGCACATTTTCGTCAGGCAGGTCAAAACCCATCATTGGGCCGCCCATGATGTAGTGCGTGGTTTCAGGCTTGACACCGCCTGCTGCTTTGATTAAATGGGGCAGCGGCGTGCCAAAAAGCACCTCAAAATTTTGTGGCTGATATACGTTGCCGGTCATGGAAACAATGCGGCTGATGGAGGGTTCGCCTAGTTCAAAATAGCGATATAAAGCCAAAACCGTTGCTACATTAAACACCTGCAAACCTACTTCGGTCGAGCGTTTATCGTACGGAATTTCCGTGCCCAGCACTAAATGTACCAAGCGCCGTGCATCACCGCTTGGGTAGAGTGTAGGCACTACTACTACTTGCAATGCAGAATTTTTGGCGGTAGCAGCTTGCATCGAGGTAGCGGCTTCGGGTTTATTGTCTTCAATGCCGATGAGTACCTTTTCTGCGCCCAATAAATACTGTGCAATTTCAATCCCTTTGACAATATCATCGGCCCTCTCGCGCATCAGTCTGTCATCGCAGGTAATATAAGGCTCGCATTCAGCGGCATTGATAATCAATGTATGTACGCCAGATTTACCATCAGCACGCAGTTTGATGTGCGTCGGAAAAGTTGCCCCACCTAAGCCGACAATTCCTGATAAGCGTAAACTTGCTACTAAGGCATTGCGGTCAGCATTGCGCCAGTCCTGTGGCTTTTTTTCAACCCACTCATCTCTACCGTCAGGTTTTATCGTGATGCAGCGATCTGGTAAGCCGGAAGGATGCGGAATAATCGCGTCATCAATTGCGGTAACCGTGCCAGATGTCGTTGCATGAATGGCTGCGGATACTGCGCCTTCTGCCTCAGCGAGTAGTTGTCCTTTTAGAACTTTATCGCCAACACTAACTTTTATTTTGGGAATGTTGCCGACATGCTGACGCAACGGCAGTACGATATTGTCGGGTAGGCTAAGCTGACCAATCGGCAGTTGTGTCGATTGGGACTTGTTTTCGGGCGGATGAACGCCACCATGAAATCTGAATATTTTTGTAAAATTAACTAGTGCGTTCATTTTAAAGTCATGACAGGTTTAATCGGGATTGTTGGGTATTTCCATTTCCAATTATCGGGCGTTTCAGCAATTGGTATCATGCTAATACAATCGACAGGACATGGCGCCACACATAGCTCACAGCCCGTACACTCACTTGCAATAATGGTGTGCATGTGTTTAGCGGCGCCTAAAATGGCATCGACAGGGCAAGCCTGAATGCAGAGCGTACAACCAATACAAACTGGCTCATCAATAAATGCAACCGCTTTAGGTTTCTCTACGCCGTTTTCGGCATTTAAGGGTTTGTATTCCATACCCATTAAGTCGGCTAGCGCGCGAACACCAGCATCGCCACCAGGTGGGCATTGGTTAATGTCCGCACGTCCTTCGGCAATCGCCGTGGCATAAGGCTTGCAACCAGGAAAGCCACATTGACCACATTGCGTTTGTGGCAAAATGGCATCAATTCGTGCGATTAACGGATCACCTTCAACTTTAAATTTAAGTGCCGCATAGCCAAGTGCCGCACCCAAAGCCAGTGCTAGGCCAATCATAATATAGAGCGCAGTTAACATTAATACTTATCTAAACCAGCAAAGCCCATAAATGCTAGGCTCATCAACGCCGCGGTGACCATGGCGATGGCCGAGCCTTGAAAGACCTTAGGAACATCAGCTGCTTCTAAGCGCTCACGCATCGATGCAAATAAAATGAGCACCATCGAGAATCCAACTGCGCCACCAAAACCATATAGGCCGGATTGAATAAAACCATTACTGGCTTGTGCATTAAGTAATGGAATGCCTAATACCGCACAATTGGTGGTAATAAGGGGTAAGAAAATACCCAGCATTTGATATAGCAAGGGAAAACTTTTTTCCATGACGATTTCGGTAAATTGGACTACGCCCGCGATGACCACAATAAACGACAGTGTCCGCAGATACTGCAAGCTATTCGGCACAAGCAAATATTCGTTTATCGCCCAGCTAGTCATGCTACCAATAGTGAGCACAAACGCGGTTGCCATAGCCATGCCAATAGAGGCTTCTAGTTTTTTAGAAACCCCCATGAATGGGCATAAGCCTAAAATTTTAACCAATACAATGTTGTTAACTAACACGGTGCTGATTAATATTAAAATATAACTTTCCGACATAAAAAACCTTATTCAATTTAGCTGCAATTATACTGTGTTTTACAGTTGCTTAGAGCGCATTCTGATAGACAAATTCAACCAAAGAACAGCGTTATGCGTTAACGGATTGATGCACTATAAACAGGTTTTTATATAGTTACAAAGAATATGTAATTATAATTTAATATAAATTAGTTATATTAAATTAGTTTTAAAGTGTTATTCGTGGATGTTTTCGCATTAAATTGGCGGTTTCGGTTAAAATAGTACACTTTATTTTTAACAGGTTTTGATATGTTGCAAGGGTGTTTGGTCGCTATTGTTACTCCTATGTTTGATGATGGTAGTTTGGATTTAGACGCGTTGCGCGCTCTGATTGATTTTCATATCGATGCGGGAAGCGATGGTATCGTCATCGTCGGTACGACAGGCGAATCGCCTACAGTCGATGTGGATGAGCATTGCTTGTTGATTCAAACAACGGTAAAACACGTGAATGGGCGGACTGCGGTTATCGCAGGGACTGGAGCAAACTCGACCAGTGAAGCTATTGAACTAACTGCCAAAGCTAAAGCCTTAGGGGTAGATGCATGCTTATTAGTGGCGCCTTATTACAATAAGCCTTCACAAGAAGGCCTGTATCAACATTTTGCAGCGATAGCGGCGGCAGTAGATATCCCACAGATTTTATACAATGTGCCAAGCCGTACTGGCTGCGATATTAGCAACGAGACGGCGTTACGGCTGGCAAAAGTTAAAAATATTGTCGGCATTAAAGATGCGACAGGCAGCATCGAGCGAGGTACGGACTTACTGCTACGAGCGCCAAAAGAATTTGCGATATACAGTGGAGATGACGCCACAGGCATGGCGTTAATGCTACTTGGTGGGCATGGTGTTATTTCAGTTACTGCGAATGTTGCACCTAAATTAATGCATGAAATGTGCGTCTCTGCGATGGCAGGAAATGTGAAAAAAGCTTGCGAAGTTAATGCAAAATTATTCGCCTTACATCAAAAGTTGTTTATTGAGCCAAATCCAATCCCAGTGAAATGGGTATTACAAGAAATGGGCTTAATTAAATCAGGCATACGTTTGCCAATGGTTAATTTATCAGCACAGTTTCACGATGTATTGCGCGGTGCTATGCGCCAAGCAGACCTTATCTAATGAAAGTAAATGGTGGTAGAAACATGACACAAAACGCATTATCTAAATCAATTACAATTGCACTACTTACCTTGTTTGTAAGTGCATGTGATTCCATTCCGTTTATTGATAATACCTCGGATTATAAAGGGGCAGGCCGCTCTAAACCTTTAGAAGTTCCGCCAGACTTAACTTCGGTGCGCTCTAGCGATGCTTATAGCGTGCCAGGCGGCACGACCACCTATAACACGTACAACCAAGCACAAGAAGGTCAGGATGCAGGTGTAGAAAAAGTATTGCCTACTTCAGAAGGTGTTCGTATGGAGAAAGCAGGGGCGCAGCGCTGGTTGGTAGTGAATGCGCCAGCAGAAAAAATATGGCCTGTGGTACGCGAGTTTTGGATTGACCAAGGTTTTGCAGTACGTGTAGAAAATGCAGATACTGGCGTAATGGAAACCGAGTGGATAGAAGCAGATGCGATTAAAGCGGCCGAAGAAAAGAAAAATATTGGTGAAAAATTTGATAAATGGCTGGATAAACTTTCAGGCTTTGCGGACAGACGTAAATTCCGCACCCGTTTAGAACGTGGCGAAAAAGAAGGATCAACCGAAATTTACATGACCCATCGCACAGTAAGTGGCGCGCCAGATGATGGAAAAAATAAAATTCAAACGCAATTGGGTGAGATTGATACTGGCTATCGATTGGACCCAACTAAAAAAACAGCTGAAGAAAATGATGGCGATTTAGATGCGGAATTATTGCGTCGCTTAATGGTGAAATTGGGTGTGGCGGAAAAACGCGCGCAAGAGATTGTGGCAAACCCTGTTTCTGAAAAACGTGCAGATGTCGTTAAAGAGGCGGATAGCAGTGTGACGCTGAATTTGAACGATCCATTTGATCGTGGCTGGCGTCGTGTTGGTTTAGCGTTGGATAGAATCGGCTTTGTGATTGAAGATAAAGATCGCTCAAATGGCTTATTTTTTGTGCGTTACGCCGATGTGGATATTGATGATGGCCCAAAAAAGAAAAAAGGGTTGTTGGATACGCTTGCATTCTGGAAAGACGACGAACCTGAAGTGGAAAATAAATCTAAGCCAAAAGATGAAAAAACCATCGTCGACAAGTTAAAATTTTGGAAGGGTGACGACGGTAAAACTGATCCATCTAAACAATATCGCATTAAAGTGGTTGAGACTGAAAATGGTGGTACTCGGGTGAATGTGATTGATAAAGACGACAAACATAACCGCAGCACGACAGCAAATCGAATTATTTCATTGTTGTATGATCAATTGAAATAATTGGAAGCATAAAATAATGCGCTTCGCAACATACTTAATATAATGCGCTTCGCGTCAATGGGCAGTGGCAGTGCTGGCAACTGCATGGTAATAGAGCAAGCAGCAACTCGATTACTATTAGATTGCGGTTTTGGCGTAAGCGAAACAATTAAGCGTCTACAAAAGTTTGATTTAGAACCTGAAGAGATTACAGGAATTTTGGTCACACACGAACATGACGACCATGCCAAAGGCGCATTTAAATTTGCAGCTAAGTATGGCGTTCCCGTTTGGCTTTCACATGGAACTCTTAAAATGTGCGAGCGTTACCTGCCAGAAAATGTAAAAGTCACATTGAATGTGATTGATAGTCATACTAAATTTCATATCGAGCATATTGAAATCACCCCTTATCCTGTGCCGCACGATGCGCGCGAACCCACGCAATTCACTTTTACTGATGGACAGCATAAACTAGGCGTGCTAACCGACACGGGTTCGTCTACATGGCACATCGAGCAGGTGTTAAATGGGTGTGATGCTATTGTGCTGGAATGCAATCATGACTTGCAAATGCTAGAAAATGGGCCTTATGCTTGGACGCTTAAAAAACGTGTAGGTGGTCGACTTGGCCATCTTGATAACAATAGCGCTGCCAATTTATTATCTAAACTGGATAATACAAAACTTAAACATATTATTGCTGCCCATTTAAGCGCCAAAAATAATACTGCTGAGTTGGCAAAAAAGGCGTTAAGCCAAGCGCTTAATTGCGAACATGAATGGATAGGCATAGCCGCGCAAGATGCTGGCTTTGCTTGGCGAAGTTTTTAGCTTACCTAAATATTACAGTTTTTTGATTTTAACAATGATGGGATTAAAGACATAAAAAAAGCCGACTAAAAGTCGGCTATTTAATAAGCTAATAAAAACTTATTTTGCTTCAGCAGGAGCAGCTTCAGCAGGTGCAGCTTCAGCAGCAGGAGCAGGAGCAGCTTCAGCAGGTGCAGCTTCAGCAGCAGGTGCAGCTTCAGCAGCAGGTGCAGCTTCAGCAGCAGGTGCAGCTTCAGCAGCAGGTGCAGCTTCAGCAGGCATTGCTTCTTCAGCAGGTTTTTCGCCACAGGCGGTTAAAGCAAGTGCTAATAATGCAGCTAATAGAGCGGAACGTGTCATTTTTTGTATCCCTTACGATATGAACTAAAGTTAAACCAGTTACGGCGGACCACCTTTAGCCCAACCGAGTGCTGTGAATTTTACCAGCAATAATAAAAAATTCCAGTATTTTTTGGATAATTGATGAATTTTGTCTAAAAATTCGTTATTTTGCAACAATTTACAGCCAAAAGCTCAAAAAAGCTTCAAGTTTTTAATCTACTTATCTTAATTTTTAGTCTACTTTTATAGCTAAGCTGGAATTTTGTTGACTGGAAGTATTCTGTAACCCCAAAATTTTACGGCTAATCTCGTCGTTTTTCTGCATCGTGCCGCCAATATCAACCCAATTTCCCAATGTTACTCGCAATGTAGTGCTTAACTCTTCAAAGTCGATATAGCCTTGGTTATTAAGTTTGGCGATACGAGGCGTAATCTCTAATTCTACTTGGTTGCCCACCGTACGCGGCCGCACCGCAAAGCCAGTAGAAATCTCACGCCAATCGGTAATACGGTCAATTTGCACATATCTTCTTGTTATGGTTACCCATTCTTGGCTAAACGGCACAATTTGCCCAACGCGAATAAACGCGCGTTCGCCATCTAACACACTTATAAATTGGTTACTATTTTGCTGTGTGTTGCTGCTATTATTTTCAACCTCTATGCGGCCGCTATTTGGCTTTGCCCGCCTGTCGTTTGAAACCGTCACTTTGCCTACTTTGGTGGCGCCTTTTGCTTCCACGCGTTCTTGCTGGCTTTGCACGTGATTGCTGGTTTTTACCGTGATTTTACGGTTCACGCGTGCCGCGTCTAAATT
>JANNFN010000059.1:0-8839 GCA_031379885.1 Methylotenera sp. | reverse complement strand
TTTAAGTTGTCTTGCTTTTTCATGTTTTTAAGTGCTTGGGCAAATGTGGTTTTTGTAAATAATTGTTAGTCAATGATTTGCTTGTTTTAAAAAATCTATTTTCGTTTAATTTAAGCATTAAAGTAGGATTCAATTTTTTTGACCGCATGGTGAAAGGAGGCTTTCAACGCTCCTACCGAAGTTTCGAGCACTTTTGACATTTCTTCATACGGCATTTCGTCATAATAACGCAGCGTGAACACTACCCGTTGTTTTTCTGGCAATTGGGCAATGGCTTCTTGGATTTGGATTTGCAAGGCATCGCCATCAAACCATTCATCCGCCTTCAAGCGCGCCATCAGCAGGCTTGAGACATCGTCAATACTTTGGTTTTGATGGCGCTGCTGACTTTGGAGATACGACAATGCTTCATTGGTCGCAATGCGGTAGAGCCAAGTGTACAGTTTGGATTTGCCCTCAAATTGCAGCATCCCAGTTTGTAGAAAAACCTAATAGTGAAAAAGCGGCGCAATTTGTGCGCGATGGCTATTTGTGGAATAGCGGCATGTTTGTGTTTAAAGCCAGTGCGTTTATGCGCATGTTGCTGCAATATCAGCCAGAAATTGCTAAGCAAATAGCCAGTATGAAAGAAGAGAATTTTGCTGAAACTTACGCCAACTTTACTAATTTATCAATGGATTATGGTTTGGCGGAGGAATTAGTAAAGCATGCAGAAAAAGTGGCTGTAGTGCCTGTGGATATGGCTTGGAGCGACCTAGGTAGCTGGGATTCGATTTATCAACGCCATCAAAAAGATGCTGACAATAATGTGACAAAAGGCGATGTGTTTACGCAAGACACCACCAATAGCCTGCTGTGGAGCCAAACAAGCCTGTTAGCCACTGCTGGCTTAGATAATATTGTAGTAATTCAAACTGCTGATGCCACTTTAATTTGCGATAGAAGCCGCACGGAAGAAATTAAAACATTGGTTGCGCGTGTAAAAGCCTATAAGCCAGAACTCACGGAAATTCACCAAACGGTATATCGCCCATGGGGTAGCTATACCGTGCTTGAAGAAAGTGCTAATTTTAAAATTAAACGTATTGTGGTGAACCCAGGCGCAAAGTTATCCATGCAAATGCATAAACATCGCTCTGAACATTGGGTGGTGGTTTCTGGTGAGGCAACGATTACAAATGGTGATATGCAGTTTGTGCTACAGGCCAATCAGTCCACCTATATTCCTAAAACACATCGGCACCGTCTTGCTAAC
Source organism: Methylotenera sp. (assembly GCA_031379885.1). GTDB lineage: Bacteria > Pseudomonadota > Gammaproteobacteria > Burkholderiales > Methylophilaceae > Methylotenera_A. Next base: position 7,584 of record JANNFN010000059.1, on the reverse strand, counting down.
AACGGCAGCGAGCCATTGAGCATTATTGAGGTGCAATGCGGTGATTACGTAGGCGAAGACGACATTATTCGGTTTGAAGACACTTATGGAAGACAAATAAACGTATGAATAAAGTCGCGTTAATCACAGGTGTTACTGGGCAAGATGGGGCATATTTGGCCGAATTTTTATTAGGCAAGGGCTACATAGTGCATGGTGTAAAGCGCCGTGCATCTTTGTTTAATACCGATCGAATTGATCATTTGTATCAAGACCCGCATGTGGATAACAAGAATTTTGTTTTGCACTATGGTGACTTAACTGATTCTAGTAATTTGATTCGCATTATCCAGCAAACGCAACCAGATGAAATTTACAACCTCGCTGCCATGAGCCATGTAGCGGTGAGTTTTGAGATGCCAGAATACACTGCAAATGCTGATGGTATCGGTACATTACGTATTTTAGAAGCCATTCGTATTTTAGGGTTGGAGGCAAAGACCAAATTCTACCAAGCCTCTACTTCAGAACTTTATGGCTTAGTACAAGAAACTCCACAAAAGGAAACTACACCGTTTTATCCACGTAGCCCTTACGCGGTAGCTAAGCTCTACGCCTACTGGATCACCGTCAATTACCGTGAAGCCTATGGCATTTATGCTTGTAACGGCATTCTGTTCAACCACGAAAGCCCAGTACGCGGCGAAACCTTTGTAACTCGCAAAATCACTAGGGCGCTAGCCCGTATCAATCTTGGGCTACAGGATTGCTTATATTTGGGCAACTTAGATGCCTTGCGCGACTGGGGACATGCTAAAGACTACGTTGAGATGCAATGGCTGATGCTGCAACAAGAAACACCAGAAGACTTTGTCATTGCTACTGGCGTGCAATACAGCGTGCGTGACTTTGTGAATGCGGCAGCCAAAGAGCTGAACATGCAAATCACCTGGCAAGGCACTGGTGTGGAAGAGAAGGGCTATTGGCAAGATCAATGTATCGTCCAAGTCGATTCACGTTACTTCCGCCCGACAGAAGTAGAAACCTTGCTAGGCGACCCAAGCAAAGCCAAACAAAAACTCGGCTGGTCACCCAAAATCACCTTCCATGAACTCGTCGCAGAAATGGTGCGAGAAGACTATAAATCTGCCCAGCGTGATGAGCTCATCAAGAAACATGGCTATCAAGCCATGGATTATCACGAGTAGACAAACCACCAGACATGGACAAACAATCTAAAATCTATGTAGCAGGGCATCGTGGACTAGTTGGTTCTGCCATCATGCGCCAGCTGAACGCGCAAGGCTACGCTAATGTTGTCACGCGCACCCATGCCGAGCTTGATCTCACGAATCAGCAAGCAGTAAAAGATTTCTTTCAAACAGAAAAGCCAGAGTATGTATTTTTAGCCGCAGCTAAAGTGGGCGGCATTCATGCCAACAACACTTATCCCGCAGAGTTTATCCATGAGAACTTGGCTATACAAACCAACGTCATTCATCAATCCTATGTTAATGGCGTGAAACGCTTACTATTCTTGGGCTCTAGCTGCATTTATCCGCGCGATTGCCCTCAGCCAATGAAAGAAGAATATCTGCTCACCTCAGAGCTAGAGCCAACCAATCGACCTTATGCTTTGGCAAAGATTGCGGGCATCGAAATGTGCTGGAGCTATAACCGCCAATATGGCACGCAGTACATGGCCGTCATGCCGACTAATCTATATGGGGCAGGCGACAACTACCATTTGGAAAATAGTCATGTCATCCCTGCGCTCATTCGCAAGTTTCATGAAGCAAAAATAAATAATCAAGCCACAGTCACAGTATGGGGCACAGGCACACCTAAACGTGAGTTTTTATACAGTGATGACATGGCAGAAGCGTGCTTATACGTGATTAATTTACCAGATGCACAATTCAAACCGATGCTGGCTACAGATAGAAATGATGGCTTACCGCCCTTGCTTAATTTGGGCAGTAATAGTGATTTAACGATAGCAGAGCTAGCCAATTTAGTGAAAGAAGTTGTTGGCTTTAATGGCGAGACTGCCTTTGACAGCACCAAGCCAGATGGCACCATGAGAAAGCTCATGGATTCTGGTAGGTTGAATAGGCTAGGGTGGAGTGCAAGTACGTCGCTAAAAGTCGGACTTCAACAATCGTATCAAGATTTTAAGAATCTTGAAAGCTTAAAATGAAAAGCTATCACTGATAGTATCGGTGGATAGATGATTATAAATTTTACTTATTTAGAAATACGTTATTTATGAAGAAGAATATTTATGTAACACAGCCAACCTTACCGCCCTTAGAGGAGTTCATTCCCTACCTGCAGCAAATTTGGGAAAATAAAATACTTACTAACTGCGGACCATTCCATGAACAATTAGAAAAAGAGTTATGTGATTACCTTGGTGTAGAATACATCAGTCTTTTTGCGAATGGTACTCTTGCATTGGTTACGGCATTGCAGACATTACGTGTTACTGGCGAGGTTATTACAACACCATTTTCATTTGTTGCCACATCACATTCGTTGCTGTGGAACGGCATCAAGCCAGTGTTCGTGGACATTGATCAGAACACGCTCAATCTCGACCCTGCTAAAATTGAGGCGGCAATTACCCCGCAAACTACGGCAATTATGCCAGTTCATGTATATGGGCATCCATGTGATGTAGATGCCATTCAGAAAATAGCTGATAATTACAACCTAAAAGTGATTTATGATGCAGCTCATGCCTTTGGTGTGCAATGTCACTGCGGTAGCCTACTTAATCATGGTGATTTGTCAATCTTGAGCTTTCATGCTACTAAAGTTTTTAACACCTTTGAAGGCGGCGCTATTGTATGTCGAGATGCCAAGACAAAAGTGCGCATTGATCAGCTAAAGAACTTCGGACATGTGGGTGAAGTTACCGTTGTGGCGCCCGGTATTAACGGCAAGATGAGTGAGTTCAACGCAGCACTTGGTTTATTGCAGTTGAAGCATATAGATCAGGCGATTGCGCGACGTAAAGAGATTGATTCAGCCTATCGTGAACAGCTAAAGGATGTGAAGGGTATTCATTGCTTGAATGATGCGGGTGAGAAGGTCGCAAACTATGCCTACTTTCCGATTCTTGTGCAAAATAACTTTCCAATCAGTCGTGATGAGCTTAATCAGAAACTTAAAGATATTGGTATATATCCTCGCCGTTATTTTTATCCTTTAATATCAGAGTTTCCAATGTATCGTGGCTTACCTTCCGCTCATAGAGAGAATCTTCCAGTTGCTACTGCTTCAGCTGAGCAGATACTCTGCCTACCGATATACCCAGATTTAGATATGTCGGTAGTAGAGGAAATCACTGACTTTATCGCGGCTCAATAAAGTGGATAAATCAAAGCGAGTTATAGCAAGATGAAGGTAGCGATTATGCAGCCGTATTTCCTCCCTTATATCGGCTACTTTCAGCTGATTGCGGCGGTCGACACTTTTATCGTGTATGACAACATTAAATATACCAAGAAGGGATGGATCAATCGCAACAGAATGTTACAGAACGGCAAGGATGTAATGTTTTCCTTGCCTTTGAAAAGTGATTCGGATTATTTGGACGTGTGTGAGCGGGAATTGGCCGCAGATTTCAACCGCGACAAATTGTTGAACCAATTTAGAGGAGCGTATACGCGCGCGCCGTATTTTGAGCAGATATTTCCACTGTTCGAGCAGATTGTGCGGTATGAAGATACAAATCTGTTTCGTTATATACATCACTCTATTACTAGAGTTTGCGAATACTTGGGTATTGCAACGGAGATAAAGGTTTCCTCTAGTATCGTTATTGATCATGATCTGAAAAATCAAGATAAAGTGCTGGCCTTGTGTGAAGCTGAAGGTGCAAATGTTTATGTCAACGCCATTGGCGGCAAGGAGCTATATTCAAAAGAAGTTTTTTTGAACAAAGGCATAGCGTTGAGATTTATACAATCGAAATCACTTGAATACACACAGTTTGGCGCTGAATTTGTGCCCTGGTTGTCGATTATAGACGTGATGATGTTCAATTCGTTAGACACCATCAAGCACAATACCTTGGCTAACTACGAGATGATTTAAGCCATGTTTAGGTGGAAAAAATTAGGTAAAGTATTTACGCCACAAGAAGTTGAAGGGCGAGCTTGGCTAAAAGAGTTTGCACAGGCTCCTGCTACGCTAGTATTCGATGATTTTGTACGGGTGTATTTTTCCTGCCGTCCACCAGTTGATGAGAATGGTCAATACATAAGTTACTCCGCCTATGTTGATTTAGATCGTGTTGATTTGTTCAAGGTGCGGCATGTGAGCGAGCAGCCCATTCTAGATTTAGGTGGCTTAGGTGAGTTTGATGAATTCGGCACCTACCCAGTGTCGGTCGTTCGTAATGGTGAGGAAGTACGAGCATATTATGCGGGTTGGACGCGCTGTGAGTCTGTGCCCTTTAATGTGGCGATAGGTATTGCGACTAGCCAAGATAGCGGCAAGACTTTCACTAAGCTTGGCTCAGGCCCGGTCTTGTCGTATTCGCCAGATGAGCCGTTTGTGTTGAGCGGGCCGAAGATAAGACGCTTCAATGACGTTTGGTATTTGTGGTATATCGCAGGGCGTAAGTGGAAGAAGGTAGATGGGCGGGCGGAGCCAGTTTACAAGATACGCATGGCGACTTCGCGCGACGGCATTCATTGGAGTAAGGTCAATAAAGACTTGATTGAGAGCCGCATCGAAGAAGATGAAGCACAAGCTAGCCCAGACGTCTTCTATGCCAATGGGAAATATCACATGTTCTTCTGCTACCGTTACAGTAGCTATTACCGGGGCAAGGAAAATGGCTATCGCATTGGTTATGCCTCAAGCTTAAACCTGGTTGATTGGGTGCGTGACGATGCGAAGGCTGGTATTGACGTCTCGGAAGAAGGCTGGGATTCTGAAATGATTAGCTACCCGCATGTGTTTGAGCTTGATGGAAAGATTTATATGGCCTATCTTGGCAATCAGGTTGGAAGACATGGGTTTGGCTTGGCTGTATTAGATGGGATGCTAGAGTAAGGTATGAGCGGAATGAAGTGGAAAAAACTTGGCAAAATATTTGACCCGACGCAATATAAATTGCCAAATGATTGTGTTCAGTACGCTCAATCACCCCAGGCTTTGGTATTCGATGATTTTGTACGCATCTATTTTTCTACTCGTTCGGTTGACAGTAATGGTAAGTACCTAAGCCATATCGCTTTTGTCGATATGAATAAAAATCTACAAGATGTTATCCGGGTATCCGATAAAACGGTCATCCCGCTCGGCGAACTTGGCTGTTTTGACGAGCACGGCATTTTTCCTATGAGCGTTATGCGCCATGGTGATGCTGTGTATGGCTATACCTGTGGCTGGAATCGGCGGGTATCCGTCTCTGTAGATACGTCCATCGGACTGGCTATCAGCCGCGATGGCGGTCTTACTTTCCAGCGCATAGGGGATGGTCCGGTGCTGGCAGCATCGCTGCATGAGCCTTGTTTGGTCGGCGACGGTTTCGTGAAAGTTATCAGTAATGTATTTCACATGTGGTACATTTTTGGTACAGGTTGGAAGAAATTTTCTGAAAATGCACCACCAGATCGCACCTACAAGATTGGACATGCCGTTTCATCTGATGGGATCAATTGGGTCAAGGGAGAGGCGAAACAGATTATAACTGACCGTTTGGGAGTAGATGAAAGTCAGGCACTACCGACGGTGATTAAGATTGAAGACCGACACCACATGTTTTTCTGTTATCGCCAGTCTTTTGATTTTAGGAAAAATAAGGATCGCGGTTATCGGGTTGGTCATGCATGGTCAGAGGATCTGGTGAATTGGACACGAGACGATGAAAATCCGCTTCTTGACGTCACACCTAGCGATTGGGATTCAGATATGTTGTGCTATCCGCATGTGTTTGAGTGTGATGGTAAAGTATATTTGCTTTATAACGGCAATGAGTTTGGGCGCTATGGCTTCGGATTAGCGGTATTGGAGAGATGAGCGCTAAAGTTGAATATCTGTCAAACAAGGCCTCTTTGGAAGAGATTGACGAACATTTGCGGAAATGCGATGTCGATTTCGTGCCATTTCTAAGCAGCAGAGTAGAGATAAGCGAGTACGCGCAAAAAATTGCAAGTAAGGCGATGCGATTCGAGGCATGGTCGAACGGAGTGCTAATCGGGTTGGTAGCTGCATATTGCAACGACCAAGAAAAAAGCATCGCTTACGTTACCAACGTCAGCTTGATGAAGGAATGGGTGGGAAAAGGTATCGCTGTGCATATGATGAGACAATGCATTAAACATATGCATGCACTAGGGATGAAGCAAATATGCTTGGAGGTGGCGAGTGATAATAAGCCAGCTATTAAACTTTATGAAAAGTGCGGATTTGTTGCCGGCAATACTAATACGCCATTCGTAACTATGAATCTATATTTGAAAAGTGGGGAAGAGTATGAACAGTAAGCGTGACTACAACGTCGAGATAAAAGATACGAATGACCACAAGTATGCCTATGGCTTCGATTTCGATGTGATGCATCCTTACATGATTAAATCGTTCGAGCCACTCTTTATTAAGGGAAACCTACTTGAGCTGGGGAGCTTTAAAGGCGACTTCACCAGAAGATTTCTGCAGCATTTCGATGATGTCACTTGTGTCGAAGCATCAGATGTCGCTATCGAAGAAGCTAAAAGTAAGCTGGGTGACAAAGTGCAGTTCGTAAACTCTTTATTTGAGAAAGCTGTTCTACCAAGGCGTTATGACAATATCGTGCTAACTCATGTGTTAGAGCATTTGAATGATCCTGTGCTTGTCTTAAAACGCATTAACGACGAGTGGTTGGCGGAGAATGGCAGGTTCTTTCTGGTGTGCCCAAATGCCAACGCACCTTCTCGGCAAATTGCTGTAAAGATGGGTTTAATCACTCACAATTCTGCCGTTACGCCAGCGGAAGTCGAGCATGGACACCGATGCACTTATACATTGGATACTTTGGAGCGCGATGCAGTTGCAGCAGGTTTGAAGGTAGTTCATCGTTCTGGGATATTTTTTAAGGCCCTGGCTAACTTCCAATGGGATCGCTTGTTGCAAACGGACATTATTTCAAAGGAATATTTAGAAGGCTGCTACAAACTAGGGCAACAGTATCCAGATTTATGTTCGAGCATCTTTCTGATGTGTGAGCGGGGAGATTAAAGTTATTGTCTCTATTGGTATAAGACTGATGTGTGGAAAAGGAAATGTATGCAGCGTAATTCCGTTATGGCAATCAAGCGTGACTTGAGCTCACTCAAGTTCAATGTCCTCAGTACGATCAGGCATTACGTTAATGCCAGAAAAATTGCTGGTCTGAATTCGGAGGCATTTAAAAAACTCCACTTTGGTTGCGGTGGCGATCATAGAAAAGGTTGGCTTAATTTAGACGTGAGCAAGCTGGCGGATTATTGGGTGGATGTACGGAATTCTGTAAATATTCCTGACAACTCGGCCGAGTTAATTTATAGCTCTCACATGGTGGAACATTTGGAGCATCACGAATTAGTATTCCATTTAAAAGAGTGT
>JANNFN010000030.1:0-3929 GCA_031379885.1 Methylotenera sp. | reverse complement strand
CAAGAAATTGATGACGTGATTTCATCAATTTCTTGGCCTAATTTGGCAAAGTTGGCAGATAAAATACTGGGGGCAATTCTGTAAGTTTTACTCATGGCTATATTCCCAATCCGTCATTTAAATTATTGGCTAAAGCGTTATTTTAACGCCATTTTGCTGTTTTTAGAAATGTGCCTTGTTTAACATTGGGTTGCTCATCAAAATGATGGTCGATAATTTAACCAACACATTATTGCAGCCTGTATATTTAACCATCCTACAACAACTGCCCAACAACAACAGTGCAACAAATTATCGTTTATTTTTCTAACAACATCAAAGAGTTGGTAAAATAGTCGTATGCAACTTTATACGATTGGTGTAAATCACACCACCGCACCTATTTCAATCCGCGAGAATGTGGCGTTTTCTGATGCCAATTTGCGCCACGCGTTAAGCGATTTAACCGCCAATAATGCAGTAGAAGCGGCTATTTTATCTACCTGCAACCGTACTGAAATCTATGTCCAATCGCAACAAGCTGAGCCTATCGTTGGCTGGCTTGCAAGTTATCACAAATTAACCCTGAATCAAGTGCAGCCTTATACCTACACACTGACAAATCAAGATGCCGTTAAGCACGCCTTTCGCGTCGCCAGTGGACTGGACAGCATGGTGCTGGGCGAGCCGCAAATTTTGGGGCAATTTAAGCAATCAGTCAAAATTGCACAAGATGCAGGCACACTGGGCACCTTATTACATAAACTGTTTCAGCGCACATTTGAAGTGGCTAAAGAAGTACGCACCAATACTGATATTGGCAGCAGCAGCATCAGCATGGCGGCAGCGGCTGTAAAATTAGCACAGCGTATTTTTGGCGACATTAACGGGCAGAACGTCTTGTTTATTGGCGCAGGCGAGATGATAGAACTTTGTGCTGACCATTTTGCCGCACAGAAACCAAAAAGTATGACGGTTGCAAATCGTACGCTAGAGCGCGGCACTGACTTAGCCGAAAAAATTGGCGGTCAAGCGATATTGCTAAATGATTTACCTAACCGCCTTGCTGAGTTCGACATCGTCATCACCAGCACCGCAAGCCAATTGCCGATAGTTGGTCTAGGCATGGTGGAACGCGCTATTAAAGCACGTCGACATCGGCCTATTTTTATGGTCGATTTGGCCGTACCGCGAGATATAGAGCCAGAAGTAGCACAATTAGATGACGTGTTTTTATACACCGTAGATGACCTTGCACAAGTGGTTAACGACGGCATGGAAAACCGCCAAGCGGCTGCGCTGGATGCCGAGATGATTGTAAGCTCTCGTGTAGATACTTTTATGCAATGGCTCAAAAAGCGCGATTCCATACCTACTATTAAGGCTTTGCGTGACCAAGCAGAAGCCATGCGCCAAAACGAATTGGAAAAAGCGCTCAAACTCATTCAAAAAGGCGAAAGCCCTGAAAAAGCGCTAGAAGCCTTAAGCAACGCACTGACCAATAAATTTTTACACGCCCCTAGCCACGCGCTCAACCAAGCGCACGGCGACGAACACGCAAAACTCGAAAATATCTTAAAACAGCTCTATCAAATAAAAAACTAAGCATACAAATGAAACCCAGCATGATGACCAAACTCGCTAATTTGAGCGAGCGCCTAGAAGAAATTAACCGCCTGATGAGCAGCGAGGGCGTGACTAACAACATGGATAATTATCGCAAGCTGACGCAGGAACACGCCGAAATCACGCCGATTGTTGAGCAATATCATGTGTTTGAACAAGCCGAAGCCGATGTGAATGAAGCGCAAAAAATGTTGAGTGACCCTGACATGAAAGAGTTTGCGCAAGAAGAAATTGAAGCGGGAAAAGCCAAATTAGAAGCAGTAGAGGCAGAATTACAAAAATTGTTGCTGCCAAAAGACCCAAATGACGATAAAAATATTTTCTTGGAAATCCGCGCTGGTACAGGCGGCGATGAATCTGGGTTATTTTGCGGTGATTTATTTAGAATGTACAGTCGCTACGCTGAACGCCAAAAATGGAAAGTGGAAATTATGTCAGCCAACGAAAGTGAAGTTGGAGGCTACAAAGAAATCATCGCCAAAATTGAAGGCTATGGTGCGTATTCAAAACTCAAATTTGAATCAGGCGGGCATCGCGTGCAGCGCGTGCCAGATACCGAAACACAAGGCCGCATCCACACTTCGGCATGCACGGTTGCGGTATTGGCAGAGGCGGACGAAATTAACGACATCGTGATTAATCCTGCCGATATTCGCATTGATACCTATCGCGCAAGCGGCGCGGGCGGCCAACACATTAACAAAACCGATTCTGCTGTACGCATCACCCACGCGCCCACTGGCATTGTGGTGGAATGCCAAGAGGGGCGCAGCCAGCATGCTAACAAAGCGCAGGCGCTCGCCGTACTGGCCGCGCGAATTAAAGCAGCGCAGGTGAATGCACAACAAAGCGCAATTGCCAGTGAGCGTAAAAGCTTAATTGGTAGCGGTGACCGTAGCGAGCGCATCCGCACCTACAACTACCCACAAGGCCGCATTACCGATCACCGCATCAATCTCACGCTCTACAAGATTGACGCCATTACCGAAGGCGACATGGATGAACTCATTGGCGCGTTATCGGCCGAACACCAGGCAGATTTACTAGCAAGTTTGGGTGAAGACAGTTGATACCTTCATCAAAAATACAGGATTTATTAATTGCCACTTTTGCTTGCCTTATAATCGTCACGTCGGTTTTGATAGCTGGCAATAGCTTATACACAGGCATCTGGTACTATTTTGCAGTTTTTTTCTCTACAATTTGTATTGCTTCATTTTATAAGCCTATCCCTTTTTTTCAAACTGGGGCGGCCATTGGAAATGCAATTATTTTTCTCACGTACTTGCATATAAATTGGTCTAGCCCCCGCCCCGAGGGGTTGCTAGTGCTTGGTCATTTATTCTCACTACCAGGAGCAGCATTTGGTTTAATAATTTCAGCTACTGCTCTAAAAAGAGGTAATACAAAAATTTCGGAAACAGCTTTTTTATTTGGATTACTTGGGATATTAATAGGCTTTTTCATTAACCAGTTATTAGTATGCAATACCTTAATGTGGTGCGGTCATTTATCAATTGAATAATTTAATGCCCTCGTACCAAAATATTAAAACTGCACTCACTTCTGCTATCACTCAACTTGACAATAATGCTGGGCCAATTGAAGCGCAGCTACTTCTACAACACGTGCTAAACGTCAATCGCGCTTGGTTAATTGCACACGAACATGAAAACCTCCCCCCTAGCCTCCATGCGGCTTACAGGGCAATGATTGAAAGAAGATTAAACGGGGAACCCATTGCGTATATTTTGGGTTATCGAGAGTTTTACGGCTTTAAACTCAAAGTCACGCCCGATACGCTAATTCCGCGACCTGATACGGAAACCTTGGTAGAAGTAGCGTTAGCTAAGATTCCGAAAAACGACAATACTACTTCTCCGTCATTCCCGCGAAAGCGGGAATCCATGTTGAATTTAAACCAAAAAATGGATTCCCGCTTTCGCGGGAATGACGAACTAAGAATTTTGGATTTAGGCACTAGCACTGGTGCGATTGCGCTAGCAATTGCCAAGCATCGCCCTCAAGCCTTTATTGTTGCAGTAGATGCTAGCCAAGCTGCGCTGGATATTGCGATAGAGAATGCGCAAAACCTGCAAATTGCTAACGTGCAATTTATGCTCAGCAATTGGTTTGATGCTTTAAAAAATCAGCACTTTGATGTGATTGTGACCAATCCGCCATACATTGAAGCCCATGACACCCATTTAACACAGGGTGATTTACGCTTCGAACCAACCAAAGCGCTAGCTTCTGGTGTTGATGGTTTGGATGCGATTCGCACTATCATCACAAATGCGCCACAACACCTAACTCCGCACGGA
>JANNFN010000029.1:0-22569 GCA_031379885.1 Methylotenera sp. | reverse complement strand
CTGCAACGCACCAGTCACCGTGTCTGTGCCAAACAGCGGGCCAACACTGACCACGCCAGCTGAACTGGTGGTGCCGTCATAGGTTTTGCTATCCGTCACTGCGTTAATGGCAAGACTGGCTTTGTTAATGGTGCCCACATTACCTGTTGCAGTCGCGCTAGCGAGTGTATATCCAAACACTTGTTTGGCACCATTGGTAGCACTCGCAATACTTAATACATTTGAAGTTACACTCTTATTCAAACCAGCATTTTTATTATCGTAAGTTGCGCTAGAAAGAGCAGATAAATTGACTGTATCGCCATCTATTGCGCCGCTTTGTCCTAATGTCAGGCTGCCGACCAGGGCAGTAGTATTGCCGTCGTAGGTTTTAATGGTGGTTCCACCAAGTGTTGCGGCAATAGTAGGGGCGATTGTGTAAATAAAGCCGTCATTACTGCCAGATATTGCTCCGCCGAAGGCAGTATTGTATTGCTTGAAATCATACGCAGTATCTAGACTCGCACCGCGCGTATCGCTACTCGGGCTGGCTGAATAAACCAACCAGCGCCCAGTGCCTGGGTTGAGGCTGCTGTTGCTGGAATTGATAAAGTTGCCACCCGAAACAAGCACAATCGCATCGCCCGCACTAGTGGCAGTGATATTACCGCCCAAGGTTAAATCAGCACTCAGTGTTCTCGCTGTGATAGTTCCCACTGTGGAAGTATTCACCGTCAATGCGTTGGCATCGACTATGCTCACATTTTGCCCACTGGTGACCGCAACGGTGTTGAAATTATTAGCGATATTATCCAGTGTGATGTTATTGGTTGCGCCTGCATTCAGCGTTGTGGCACCTCCCACTGTAACACCTGCGGTTTGCGTGATCGCGCCACTGGTTTGCAAGTTTAAATTACCTGCTAAATTAGAAGCGCCATTACCTAAAATAATAGCATTTGCGTCCCGCAAACTCACATTATTAGCGCCGTTAATATTGACCGTGCCGAAGTTATTACCCGCGTTGTTGGTTGCAACCAGATTGCCTGCACCAACAATGCCAAAATTGTTCGCTGTTGCGGTTACTAAGCCATTTATAGTAAGGGTAGAAGCTGCGGATGTTGTGCCGATCGAAGTATCAGCTGCGCCAGATGTAGTGACTCCACCGCTGACCACCGCTGCATTCGTACCAATTAGCGCGCCCGCACTAGCTACGCCAGTGCCACTAATAGTAAGCGCAGACTCTGCCAGAGTAACATTATTCACATTTAAAGTCGCACCGCTGGCTACTGTTGTGCCGCCACCCACTGCACCAAGTGCCGCACCGTTACTTGCGACCAGCGTGCCTGCATTTATTGCGGTCGCGCCCGTATAAGTATTGGCGCCGCTTAGCGTTACTGTACCCGCTGTTGATTTATTCAATCCAACTGCACCGCCCAATATTTTACTTACCGAGCCAGAACGTAAATCGTATGCGGAAGTCGAGGTAAGCGCTCCAGTTGTACCCGTAATGGCGCCTGAATCTAACCTAACCCCTGCTACGGTATCGGTGCGCGTATTTGCATCTAAAGTACCGCCGTTCACTAGAATGCTCGAGGTATTTGCAAAAATATCATTCGCGCCCATTGTGAGTGTACCTGCGCTTATTGTTGTAGTACCCGTGTAAGTATTTGAGCGTGATAGCGTTTGCGTGCCAGTACCTATCTTAGCAAGGCCACCCGTACCGCTAATCACGCCTGCATATGTGGTGTTTGTATTATTGCCGCCTGTGGTGAGCGTGCCAGCACCTAGCGTGACGTTGCCCCCAGTTGCACCCCCGCCCGCAAGCGAGCCGATGGTTTCATTCGTGCCATTCAGGTCTAGTGTCGCGCCTGCAACATTGGCTAGCGTGACTGCAGATGTGTCCGCAATCGCCGCACCTCCTGCCGATCGCAGTGTGCCTACATTAACTGTTGTTGCACCAGTGTACGTATTGGCGCCAGAGAGAGTAAATGTGCCAGTACCCGCTTTTGTTATGCCACCCGTGCCGCTTGCAACGCCAGAGAATGTGGTACTTGTATTGTCTCCGCCAGTCGTCAATGTAAAAGCACCAAGCGTGACATTGCCAGCGCCAGCGATAGAGCCGACGATATCAGCTGCCGTCAGGTTAAGTGTTGCGCCACCTGCAATTGTTACTGCGCCACTATTTGGAATGGCAGCATTCGTGGTCAAAGTACCCGCATTCACATTAGTACTGCCAGTGTAGGTATTAGCGCCACTCATCGTCACCGTGCCAGCAGTAGTCTTGTTGAGGTTAACCGCGCCACCTAAAGCCGCACTTACCGTGCCCGACTGAAGATCGTAATTACTAGTAGAAGTCAGCACACCACCAGCCGCACCAGTGATTGAACCTGATAATAGTTGCACACCAGCAACCGTGTCAGTGCGCGTATTTACGCTCAAAATACCGCCATTCACCACAACGCTGGAAGTATCAGCAAGTACGTTGTTTGCGCCAAGCGCCAGCGTACCCGCACTCACCGTAGTTGTACCGGTATAGGAGTTTGTGCCAGACAATGTCAACGTACCCGCACCTGCCTTGGTAATGCCGCCTGTGTCGCTGATTACGCCGCTATAAGTGCTGGTGGTATTGCTAGCATCACCTATCGTTAATGTATTTGCACCCAGCACGGTTGTTCCAGCACCTGTCATCGAATCAATTGTTTTATTGCCCGCAATTGTGAAATTGCCCGCATTGGCTACGCCTGAACTTGCAGCGATAGTACCTGCGGCATTAAGTGCTAACGTGCTGCCAGCACCAATGACTGTTGCACCAGTATAGGTATTGACGCCGCCCAAAGTCAATGTGCCCGTGCCAGCAGTAGTAATGCCTCCTGCACCGCTAGCTACACCTGTATACGTGCTACTGGTATTACTTGCATCACCGATAGTCAATACACCGCCCAGCGCGGTTGTACCTGCACCTGTCATGGAATCAATAGTCTTGGCTGCTGCAATGCTAAAAGCACTGCTATTGGCTACACCTGAACTTGCAGCAACTGTACCTGTGGCATTAAGTGCCAATGTGCCTGCGCTAATTGTTGTGGCTCCAGTAAAGGTGTTGACGCCACCTAATGTAAGCGTGCCAGTACCCACTTTTGTAATACCGCCCGTGTCGCTCACTACACTCGTAAGCGTGGTACTGGTATTAAGTCCGCCAGCAGTCAACGTATTTGCGCCTAAACTGACCGTTGTGCCTGCCACCCCCGCGATTGAGCCTACGGTTTCATTATTGTTTAAAGTTAAATTTGCTCCTGATGTGCTTAAGTTCATTGCGCTAGAGTCGGATATTGCGCTACCACCACTTAACACCAACGAACCCGCACCAATTGTGGTTGCACCCGTATAAGTATTGCCGCCAGACAAAGTGAACGTACCCGTACCCGCCTTGGTAACACCGCCTGTGCCGCTGATAATTCCGCTGTAAGTACTGCTGGTATTGCTCGCATCGCCAATCGTTAATGTATTCGCGCCCAGCGCAGTTGTACCTGCACCAGTCATGGAGTCAATCGTTTTGTTACCTGCAATGGTAAATGCTGCATTATTAGCAACGCCCGTGCTTTGCGCGATAGAACCTGTCGCATTTAGCGCCAAAGTCCCAGTGTTGATTGTCGTGGCGCCAGTGTAGGTATTGGCAAGAGACAAAGTTGCTGTACCTGCGCCGTTTTTAGTTAAGCCGCCCGCACCACCGATTATGCCTGTACCACTTTGTGTGACATTACCCGTAGCATTCAGTAATAAGGATGAAGCTGCCGTACCTGTGGTAATGGCCGCGTTAATCGCAATGCTGCTGTTTGCTGTAAGTGTGAGCGAATTGCCAGAGGCCCATGTGACTGCATTAGATACGGTGATGGTGCCTGCACTTGCAGCAGGTGAAGCTGTAGTGACCTCAACATTATTCAATGAAAGCGCATTTTGCAAAGTCGTCGTGTTTAAAATAGAAGTCACTGTTGTGGCTTCCTGAAATATTGTAGCGCCCGAAGACTCAATCGTATTGGCTGCAGTTGAGATGGTGATATTTGTGGGGTCCAATAACAACGTGCCAGAAACTCCGTATGATGCAGACGTATCGACTAGACCGTTAAAATCTAAATAGCTTTTACCTGAAGTTTCAACAAAACCGCCATTGCCGCTCAATGCGCCACCACGTGCGGAGATGTTGCCGTAAAAACGTGTGGTATTGTCCGACCAAACAATCGCCTTACCACCGTTACCTGCATTCATTGCGTCTACGCTGATGCTGGTGTCTTTATCCACATAGGCCGTGCGCGAATTATAAACTTGCGCGTTTTTACCCTGATAATCGCCACCCACCAAAACCGTGCCGCCGCCTACGTCCCCCGAGGCATCCAGCTTAGCACCTTTGAGTAGGGCGACTTGTTCACCTGTAACCTCAACACGCCCGCCAGTAGTTCCAGCTTCATTGCCTGCAGCGCTTAGTGTGCCTTTTACACTTACTTTGGCGTTTTTTCCACCTTCTAGATGTATCACGCCGTTACGTTCTACCAAACTATTAGCTTGAATAATGCCATCTACATTGATTGCCGCGGTACGCGCATTGGTGGCGAGCTGCACCGCGCCTCCATCAGCATTAATACTGCCTGTGTTAATAATTACAGCTTTTAACGCGTCGCCTTCCAGCTTCACGCGCACCAACCCATCACCATAAAAATCCAACATGGCGGATTGCGCAGAACCCAGCACCACGCTGCCTTTATTGGCTTGCAGCGTACCGCTATTTTCAACGGTATCGCCGAGCAACAACAGATAGCCGTCGTCGGCAGCACGAATCACGCCCTGATTCACTACCGAAGCGCCTAGTGGATCGTTAGGGTTAGTAAAAAAGCGATAGTTGCCACTTAAAAAGTCGGCATCATTCATTCGCATGGTAGTAGCAACTAAGCCACCTACATCAACTCGCGCGCCCGCGCCAAATAGAACACCATTCGGATTACTTAAAAACAAGCTACCAGTTGCGGTCAAGCTACCGAATATTTGAGATGGATCAGAACCCAACACTCTAAATAGTGCCACCCCCTGATTTGGCTGATTAAGTCTAACCGCCTCGTTAGCGCCTATGCTGAACGACTGCCAGTTGACAATCGCTTTCTGGCTAGATTGGTTGATATTCAAAGAATGTACATCATGCGCAAAGCCAACACTTCCCGCTTGCACTTGCTCGCCTATAGGCAAGGCTTGCGCATGGCCGAAAGCGCCGCAAATCAGTGTCGTCAACATCAGTCTCAAACGAGCTTGTTGTGTTAAATTAAATTGCTGTTTTGATCGTGTCATATTTTTCATTGCTTGCTCCTAAGTTTCATTATTTTTCTAAAACTCAGTTCTAATCTGTCCCCATGCTCTCGTCTCTGACTCTGAATCAACCCCTTCAATCTTACTTCTTTGCTGCGATAGCGTTAAATCTAGCATCCATTTTTTTACAAACTGTAAATCCACCCCAGCGCCGTAATGTACAGAATTAACATGGTTGTCATTACTCAATGCACTATGGTTGATGATACCCCTACCATAATCAAAAAACACGTATGGGCTGGCTTCTGTACTTTTTAGTATAGGCAAGAAGCTTGCCAATGCTGCCACTGACAACATCGCCCTTCGCAACTCTGAGCCCACAATCAATCCTCTGTCAGATGAAGTGGGTAGCTCGCCGTATTCTCGCCAGCGATTTACCCCCCCAATCGCTAGCTTTTCAGAGCTATCTAAGTTCTTATTTGTTCCTTGATACTCTGCTCTAAGAATAAGGTTATACGTGGCAGTTAAAGGCTGAATGCGCGATCCGAATATATTGTATTTCACAAAATTACCTGCCGTTTCGGCACCAGTAGCGTCCAAAGATTTCGCCAGACTATTTTTAAAATTCACGTCTGCAAACTTCAAATTTAAGCCTATTTGATTAAATCCATTCCATTCTGAATCTCGCCAGTCACCAAATAGACCGAATTCTACTGCATTGATTCCACGGTGATTTTTTAACGCAAATGCCGAAACATCGTCAGATACATCTTTATGCGAAAGGCCAAATCTTGAAGTGATATTGCCTTGCCTTGACCTTAGCACAGGCTGATCCAAAAATGCGCTCCCATACCAACTTTGTCCAGCAGCACCTAATCTAGAAAACTCGCCCCCTAAACGATAATCAGAATATCCTGCGCTTAGATTTAAAATAGTACCAGACTCATGAATAGGCATAATGTAACCAAGCTGTGCGCTACGCTGGCGTTCGCCATTTGAGTCTTTTAAATTCAAACCCAATCGATCTCCTCTACCCGCAAGGTTATTCAAGAAAATCCCTGCAAATAATGTCTCTCGACCCGTAAAACGATTCCCATAAGTATTGGCACCTACGTATCCAGAAAGCAATGGTAGCGCCTGCACTTCTATTTCCACATCGCTATAGCCAACTTCAGCACCAGGTGACAACTCAGAAACAGCTTTTACTCCTGGCAGTGAGTTAATTAAGGTAATGTTTTTAACTAAATTGGATTCTCTAATTACGTCGTTATTTGCTAACTCACGTGCCGCCATTTTTTTTAGAAATGCTTCATCTAACTTGCCCTTAGTTTGCATTTTCAGCTCACCCAAATATCCTTCAACCACGGCGATTACCAATGTGTTTTGGGTGATGTCCTGCTCTGGCAAGTAGGCTTCAGCCAGCATATAACCATGTTGACGATAATAGCGAGTGACTAAAGCCGTCATTTGATTTAGCTCTTTAATACTTAATGATTGGCCTAAATGTGCGCTTAATAAAGTGGTTAGTTCAACATCACTAACATTTTTATTGCCGGTAAACTTAATATGCTCGACATTAACTTTAATGTCCGAAGTTTCGGGCAGTGCGGCAGGATAATTCGAATCTTCCTTTTTCTCAATATTCGGGCTGGTAATACTGGGCGGAGCGGGTTGAGTTTCAATGCGTGGCAGATTGCCAGTATCGGGTAATGCCGGAGCGGCAAGCGCAGTCGTAGAGATAATCACACTAACCATCATTGCCAGATGTGATAAGTACTTAATACTGTTCGACTTAAATTGCATAGGCGTTATTCTAACCTAGAAATAGCAATTAAAAGTACAAAATACTATTTGATATTAAGGCATTACATCACTTTTAATATAAATTACTACAGAAATGTGCAATAACTTATGATTTAATGGCAAGCGTCAAGGCCAAGTTAAGTAACGCTTGTATTCCCAATCACTAACCGAGCGGCAATAATCTATCCATTCTGGCGTTTTGGTAGCGAGGTACTCTGCCACAAAATCTTCGCCCAACGCCTTGGCAAGCGAGGTGTCTGCCGTAAGTGCCTGTAGCGCTTCACCCAGGGTTTGCGGTAAGGTTTTGACGCGATGGCGTTTAAATTGCGCATCATCCCATTCGTAAATATCCTCATCAATTGGCACGGGCGGCGTCATATTTTGCTCAACACCGTCCAACATGGCAGCAATTGTCGAGGCTAAAGCCGCGTAGATATTGCTTGAGCCGTCAGTTAAGCGAAATTCCATGCGACCAGCCACCGCGCGTAAAACCGTGGTACGATTATTGTAGCCCCAGCCAATGTGCGCAGGCGCCCATGTAGTGCCAGAAAGCGAGCGTCCAATCACCAAGCGTTTGTAAGAATTCACCGAAGGTGCGTGAAAAGCCGCCAATGCTGGGCTGTGTGCCAACAAACCTGCGATGCATTCACGGCCAATTTTTGATATGCCATGCGAATCGGTTTTATCTGCCATCACCGCATTGCCGCTCGCATCTGTGAGCGATAAATGCAGGTGCAAGCCACTACCAGGCCGGTCTGCAAAAGGTTTGGGCATGAGTGAAAAGACCAAACCAGCCTCTTCGGCGATGTGGCTGGCGGCCATTTTAAACAAAATAAAGCGGTCGGCGGATTTAAGCGCATCGCTGTAGTGATAATTGAGTTCGTATTGGCCGCTGGCATCTTCGTGATCAATTTGAAAAACATCAAAACCGCATGCGGTAAGCCCTGTTTCCATACAGTGCAATACATCACGCACTCGTGCAAGCGCTTTTAAATCATATGAAGGTTTATCCTGATTATCTAGTTCACAAGCCGCTGGACGGCCACTTTCATCAGTGTCAAGCAAGAAAAATTCAGGCTCAATTCCCACATTCAACGTCCAACCGCGCGCTTGTAAACGTGAAATTTGCTTAAGTAATAATCGACGCGAGCAACCGTCAAATGGTTTGCCGTCAACGACGCCATTACACACAATCCTTGCATAACCTGGCATCCAAGGCAATGCTTGCAAAGTACTTAAATCACCTTGCCCATAAAACTCAGCGCGTGCGCCAGTCCGCGGTAATCCCATGCCCCAAATCGACGGGCCAGCAAAACCAGCACCTGCTCCTAAAATATCTTCTAAATGCGCTAGCGGAATATATTTGCCTTTAGCCGCACCGAAAATATCCACAAATTGCGCTATGACGGTATGCACGCCAGCCGCCGCCAGCTTGGTTTTAGCGGCTTCTATCGTGTTAATTTGTTTTGCCGTGTCATCCATTTCTAAGCCTTAAGTAGCGCAGCATCCAAAATATCCAGCGCCTCATCAAACACATTATCTTGAATAGTGAGTGGATATAAAAAGCGTAACGCATTCACATACACGCCACAGCTTAGCAAAATCAAACCTGATTCTAGCGCCGCTGCCTGCACGCGCTTCATGGCATCAGTCGATGGTTCATTTGTTTTTGGGTCATAAAATTCGGCTGCTATCATTGAGCCTAAGCCACGAATCTCTTTTAAGCTCGGCACTTTGGCTTGCGCAGCTTTTAAACGTTTAACCAGCTTTTCACCCAAATAATTCGCGCGCGCCACCAACTGTTCTTCTTCCATTACATCTAGCACGGCATGCGCTGCGGCAATCGCTAATGGGTTGCCTGCATAAGTACCACCTAAACCACCTGGCGCTGGACCATCCATGGCCTCTGCCTTGCCACATACTGCAGATAACACCATGCCACCCGCCAAGCTTTTCGCCATTACCATCATGTCGGGTATCACATCATAATGCTCGGTTGCGAACAGTTTACCAGTGCGGCCAAAACCAGTTTGCACTTCATCCATCACCAACAAAATACCGTGCTCATCACATTCTTTACGCAAAGCACGCATTAATTCTGGTGGCGCGACATAAAACCCGCCCTCGCCTTGCACTGGTTCTATCATAATCGCAGCAATACGTTTTGGGTCAACATCGGCTTTAAATAAGGCATGAAGCGCGTTAATCGAATCTTCAACCGTCACGCCATGTAACTCCATTGGGAACGGGATGTGATACACATCGGCGGGAAAAGGCCCAAAGCCCACTTTGTACGGAACGACTTTGCCGGTAAGCGCACAAGCCATTAATGTACGTCCGTGAAAGCCACCTGAAAACGCAATTACTCCTGACCTGCCAGTGCTAGCACGGGCAATTTTGACTGCGTTTTCTGCGCCCTCTGCACCACTACTAAAAAAACAGGTTTTTTTTGCATGTGTACCAGGTGTTAATTTATTTATTCGCTCGGCCAGCGTCACATAACTTTCATAAGGCAATACTTGGTAACATGTGTGTGTAAAGCGCTCAAGCTGGTCTTGAATCGCCGCTATAATTTTGGGGTGTCTGTGGCCAGTATTCAGCACCGCAATCCCGCCACCAAAATCAATAAAGCGGCGGCCTTCTACATCCCACACTTCAGAATTAAGTGCTTTATCAATAAAAAAGTTTGCCATCACGCCAATGCCACGCGGGGTAGCGGCCAAGCGGCGATTATGTAGATTTTCGTTACTTACTAAATTTTCTGTCAATTTGTTCATCGTATTTCCCTCGTTTGACCGCCTAATTAAGTCAGTCGTATCCAAGTCGTCTTAAGTTCTGTGTATTTTTCTAACGCGTGTAACGATTTATCGCGGCCGTTTCCACTTTGTTTAAAACCGCCAAAAGGCACAGTAATATCGTCTTCATCATAACTATTCACATGCACAGTACCAGCGCGTAAGGCGCTTGCTACCAAGTGAGCACGAGAGATGTCGCGCGTCCAGATGGCTGCTGCTAAACCATATTGCGTATCGTTTGCGATTTGAACAGCTTCCTCTTGGGTATCGAATGTAATAATAGACAACACTGGTCCAAAAATTTCCTCTGCAGCAATTGTCATGTCATTCGTAACTTCATCAAAAATAGTTGGGCCAATATAAAATCCGCCTGTTTCTATGCGTACACGTTCGCCACCAGCCAATAGATTGGCTCCTTGCGCCTTGCCACTGGCGATGTATTTCAATACACTTTCCATCTGCCCGCAATCAACAATCGCACCCATGCTAGTACTAGCATCCAGCGGATTGCCAGGTTGATAACTTGGCAACTGTTCCAATAGTTTTTTTACAAATTCATTTTTAATTGAGCGTTCAATTAAAAGCCTAGAAGGCGCATTACAACTCTCACCCTGATTGTAAAAAATTGAGCCCGCAGATGCTGCAGCTGCCTTATCCATATCTTGGCAATCTGCAAATACGATGTTTGGCGATTTGCCGCCTAGCTCACACCAAGCGCGTTTAAGATTACTCTGTCCTGCCATCACTTGTATTTTTTTACCTACAGCGGTGGAACCAGTAAACGCGATGCAGTCTACGTCCATGTGTAACGCCAGCGGCGAGCCAGCTTCAGCTCCAAAACCTGGAATCACATTAAGCACACCCGCTGGTATACCAGCTTGCAACGCCAAATCACCCAATTTAAGCGCTGTTAGTGGAGATTTTTCTGACGGTTTAAGCACTACACTATTGCCAGAAGCCAATGCTGGCGCTATTTTCCAAGCTGCCATGGCAATTGGATAGTTCCAAGGCACAATGGCGCCCACTACGCCAATAGGCTCACGCGTAATCATCGCTAATGTGTGGCTTGCCGTAGGCGCAATTTCGTCGTAAACCTTGTCAATTGCCTCACCAAACCAGCGCAGTGTATTAGCGGCAGAATTCACGTCAACATTCAAGCTCGCGGTAATTGGCTTGCCCATGTCAAGCGTTTCTAGTAGCGCCAACTCTTCACTATTTTCAATGATTAAATCAGCAAATCGAATCATGATTTGCTTGCGCTCCTTGGGCGACAAGCCCGCCCAGCGGCGATCACTAAAAGCAGTGCGCGCTGCGCTAACAGCTAAATCAATATCAGCTGCTTTACCACTTGCCACGTCTGTGAGCTTGCGATTATCTATCGGAGAAAAACATTCAAAAGTAGCGCCATCAGCCGCATTGACACGCTTGCCGTTTATTACGGCACGGCCATCTATTTTTAATGTCTTAGCACGTGCGTGCCAATCAATTGCTAAGTCAGAATCCATTTTTCTTATAAACCCGCCATCGCGATATATTTAATTTCTAAGTATTCGTCAATACCATGGTGCGAACCTTCACGTCCCAAGCCAGATTGTTTCACGCCACCAAATGGCGCAACTTCATTAGAAATCATTCCAGTATTGACACCCACCATGCCGTATTCGAGCGCTTCTGCCACGCGCCAGACACGACCAATATCACGGCTATAAAAATAAGAAGCTAGGCCAAATTCTGTGCGATTTGCCAGCTCAATGACTTCATCATCTGTTGTGAAGCGAAATAACGGCGCAACAGGACCAAAAGTTTCCTCTTTAAAAATGAGTGCATCTTCAGTCACGCCCGCTAACACTGTGGGTTCAAAAAAAGTACCCCCGAGCGCATGGCGTTTCCCACCTTGGACAAGCTTTGCACCCTTTTTAACCGCATCAGCCACATGGCTTTCAATTTTTTCAATGGCAGCACTATCAATTAAGGGCCCTTGTGTGACGCCATCAGCAGTGCCATCACCCACTTTTAAAGCACTTACTTTTGTTGCCAATTTCTCTGCAAATGCATCAAACACGCCATCTTGCACAAACAGCCTATTGGCGCATACACACGTTTGACCTGCATTGCGGAATTTACTGATCATCGCACCTTCTACCGCCGCATCTAAATCAGCATCATCGAATACGATAAATGGTGCGTTGCCACCAAGCTCGAGTGATAGTTTTTTTATGGTATCGGCACATTGACGCATCAAAATACGGCCGACTTCAGTGGAACCAGTGAATGAGAGCTTAGTGACAATTGGGCTTTCACACATCACTGCACCAATCTCACGCGCCTTACCTGTAATGACTTGTAACACGCCACTAGGCACACCAGCCTCTTCAGCCAACACCGCTAAAGCAATGGCAGATAACGGTGTTTGCTCTGCGGGCTTAATTATCATAGAGCAGCCAGCGGCCAATGCTGGTGCGGCCTTGCGGGTAATCATCGCAATTGGGAAGTTCCAAGGCGTAATCGCCGCGGTCACGCCAATAGGTTGTTTAATAACCAATAATCTACGGTCATTAGCAGGCGTAGGAATTGTCTCTCCATAAACGCGCTTAGCTTCCTCAGCAAACCATTCGATAAAACTAGCACCATAATTCACCTCGCCCTTAGCCTCAGCTAATGGCTTGCCCTGCTCGGCAGTGAGGATTTGCGCTAAGTCATCGGCATGCAATTTTATTAAATCAAACCAGCGCTTCAAAATAGCGGCACGCGTAGCGGCTGTAAGAATTTTCCAAGACTTTTGTGCAACTGCAGAAGCCAAAATAGCGCGCTCTGTTTCAGCACGCCCCATTCTTGGCACGGTGGCAATTACGCTACCATTGGCGGGGTTAGTGACATCAATACTTTCACCAGAGTCTGCTCCGATCCACTTCCCGCAAAGCAATGTGCTGTTTTGCTTAAGTAAGCCAGCGTGATTTAATTTTAAGGTCATGAAAAATCTCTTATTTATTGCCGTCACTATAGGCCAGTGCCATTTCGCGTTTGCGTTTGCGCTCAACATGCGAGGTGTAAAAACTTGACGCAATGACAGCAATTGTCACTACGGTAATTGTCACGGTGGCTACCGCATTAATGGTAGGGTTCAAGCCAAGTCGAGCACGAGAAAATATCACCATTGGCATGGTATTAAAACCTGGCCCCGACAAGAATGATGACAACACAACATCATCAAAAGATAGTGTGAACGTGAGCAAAAATGCAGAGACCAGCGCAGGTACCAGCAGAGGAAATGTCACTAAGGTAAACACCTGCCATGGTTTAGCACCTAAATCCATCGCAGCTTCATCTAAGCGGCCATCCATTTCTTTTAAGCGTGAGGTGACTACAACTGCTGCGTAAGCCGTACCCAGGAGCGCATGTCCAAGCAAAATAGTAAACAATCCGCGTTCTGGGTAACCAAGCCAGTGTTGCAACGAAACCAACATTAACAACAAAGATAAACCCACAATCACATCTGGCATCACCAATGGCGTTGTTGACATGGAAGACAATAGCGTACGGCCGTGAAACCGCGAATAACGATGTAGCGCAAACGCAGTAAATGTGCCGAAAAATACAGACATCAATGCCGACAAAAATGCAATTTTAAGTGACAAAAATACGGCAGAAATCAAGTCGCTATCTTCCATTAACGCGCTATACCAGCGCGTACTAGCATGTGACCAAACGGTGACCAGTTTAGAATCATTAAACGAAAATACAACTAGTGTGATGATAGGTAAATATAAAAATAAATAGACTGCGACCATCCAGCCATTTGCAAAAACTTTATTCGAAGCTTGGCTCATTATTTTGCCTCCTCTAAGCTGGCTTCCGCTCTATTTAATATCGCCATTGGCACTAAAATTAAAGCGATCATCACTACAGCAACAGCGGCAGCCATGGGCCAATCATTGTTACTAAAGAATTCATCCCAAAGTACACGGCCTATCATTAAGGTATCTGGTCCGCCTAATAATTCAGGGATCACAAATTCACCCACCGCAGGAATAAACACCAACATAGAACCCGCTATAATGCCTGCCTTTGATAGCGGCACGGTAATCAGCCAAAACGCTTTAAATGGGCTGGTGCCAAGGTCGGCTGCAGCTTCTAAATAGCGTAAATCTAGTTTGGATAAATTGGCATACAGCGGCAAAATCATAAACGGCAAGTACGAATACACCATACCAATGGTGAGTGAGAATGAGTTATTCATCATTTCTAGTGGCGCATTGATCACATGCAAACTCATCAGTATGTTATTAATCACGCCATTACTCACCAGCAAAGTTTTCCACGCGTAAATACGCAGTAAAAATGATGTCCAAAATGGCAGCATAATCAGCATGAGCAATGTCGGCTGCATGTGCTTAGGCGCGCGCGCCATAAAGTAAGCAAATGGGTAGCCAATCGCTAAGCAAATTAACGTGGTAAGTAGCGCGTACTTGATTGAAGATATATAGGTTTTAACGTAAAGTGCATCGCTAAAAATAAACTGATAATTAGCAAAATTAAGTTTCAGCGTTGGCAGGCCATTGGTCCAACTAATCATGTTAGAAACAGAAGTCGCCTCCATTTCTGACAAGCTAATCTTCATCACAATAAGTAGCGGAATCGCTACCAGCAAGATAAACCAGCCGTAAGGTATGCCGATAACCAGCTTGTTGCCTTGAAACAAGCCCTGAAAGTAGCGCGTTAATTTATTCATTGCTGCGCTCCTTAGTGAGTTAACACAATCATGGCTAAATCACCCCAATGCATATACGCATGGTCGCCCCAAGTGAGGCCGCAACTTAAATCGCGCGTATTGTTGATCTCTTGCGCTTTAATCACGTGACCAGCTTTGGTTTTAAGGTGATAAGTTGTGTGATCTCCAAAGTACACAATCTCCACCACTTCGCCCTCGCACCAATTGTATTCGCCTTTGGGTTTGTCTTTAGACAGCATGATTTTTTCTGGGCGCAAAGCAACGCCGACCGCCATGCCTTTATTGCCAGTAAACCCATGCCCAACATAGTGTGTGCATTCATCGCATTTCACGATAATATGATCAGGCTCATCTTCAATTACTTCACCTTCAAACATGTTCACATTACCAATAAAATCGGCCACTTGGCGACTATTTGGTGTTTCGTATATCACATCTGGCGCACCAATTTGCTGAAAGTAGCCTTCACTCATCACCGCAATGCGGCTGGCCATGGTCATGGCTTCTTCTTGGTCATGCGTTACTAATACACAAGTCACGCCAACTTCTTCAATAATATTCACGAGTTCCAATTGCGTAGTTTCACGCAGTTTTTTATCTAAAGCGCCTAGTGGTTCATCTAACAATAACAGCTGTGGGCTTTTCGCAAGGCTACGCGCTAAGGCAACGCGCTGTTGCTGACCACCTGAAAGTTGATGCGGTTTGCGCTGGGCATATTTAGTCAACTGTGCAAGCTTAAGCATGGCTTCTACGCGGCTTGCTATTTGTTCCTTGGGCATGTTGTCACGTTTTAAACCAAATGCAATGTTTTCCCAAACCGTTAAATGCGGAAATAGCGCATAGGATTGAAACATCATATTGATTGGGCGCTGATAAGCTGGGATGTTTGTGATGTCTTGACCAGCAAGATAAATTTTTCCCTTAGTCGGCTTCTCAAAACCTGCCATCATGCGCAATAATGTTGATTTACCGCAGCCAGAGCCGCCTAGTAGGCCGAAAATTTCACCTTTCATGACATCAAGCGAGACATCATCTACCGCTTTAACTGTGCCATCGTAAATCTTGGTAACGCCTTCAACCCTCAGCAGTACTTCTTTTTCAGCTGGATTAGAACCTGTTTGTGGTTTTGGTGCTGTCGCCATAATGACCCCAATATAAAGTAACAGTTAATATCTTTAAAGAATAAGCAAACCAATAACATTGGTGCGCAAGCCTGAAAAAAACCAAGCCTGCGCTACTATGTGATTTATGTACCTGTTTTAAATTGTGTGTATAAACGTGTCATCACGCGACGCGTTGCGTTATCCACATTACCTGGTGGAATCAAGTTTTTAACATCGGCTTCTGGTAAGAAGATGGTTTTGTTGTTTTTAATTTCTGGGTCAACAAATTCCGTTGCTGCTTTATTAGGGTTAGCATAAGTCACCGCATTGGTTAAGCCTGCATGTACTTCTGGCCTTAAAATATAATCAATGAATTTATGTGCGTTACCTGGGTGCTTAGCATCCGCTGGAATAGCCATCGTATCCATAAACATATAGCCACCCATTTTAGTCACCAGCGCCTCAATGTTTTGCTCTGATTTATTTTCAATTGAACGTTTACGCGCCAAGTTGAAATCACCCGCCCAACCAAGTGCCACGCAGATATTGCCACTGGCTAAATCCTCAATCTGACCACCTGAGTTAAAGCGTTTAATGTCTGGGCGTACTTTCATCAACATATCGAAAGCCACTTTGTAATCATCTGCATTCAAGCTAAATTCTGGCTTGTGCACATAACGCAAAGCGATAGGAAATACTTCTGACGGCGCATCTAACACTGATATGCCACAAGATTTAAGTTTGCTAGTGTATTTAGGATCAAACACTAAATCCCAAGTATTTTCTGGCATTGGCATATCGCCTAAAGCCGCTTTTACTTTATCTACGTTAATACCAACGGTAGTGTAGCTCCATAACCAGTCAACCAAGTACTGATTACCTGGATCAAGCTGCGCCATTTGTGCCAAAATGGCAGGGTCTAAATTTTTCCAATTAGGCAATTTGCTTTTATCTAGTTTTTGTAATAAACCGCCATCCATTTGCATTTTTCCCCAGTTAGAGGATGGCACTACAATGTCATAGCCGGTATTTTTCGCAATCATTTTTGCATGTAAGATTTCGTTACTATCAAAAATATCGTAACGTACCTTAATGCCAGTTTCCTTTTCAAAATTAGGAATCGTGTCTTCGGCTAAATAATCTGACCAATTGTAAATATTAAGCACTTTTTCTTCTTCACCTGCTGGCGCGGCCGCTGTTGCTGCACTTGCCGCTGGCGCGCTTGTATCCGCAGCTGTTTTATCTGATTGACCGCATGACGCGAGAGTAAGCCCTGCGCTAACCACTACCAAGCCGAACAAGTATTTACTGTAAGTTAAACTCATAATTAATTAACCCCTTAAAAATAGTGAATGATTGAAAAAACTTTGCTTAAAATCTATAAAAACTTTGTAAATCCGACAAAAAATAACCTACACAAACATTATTACCAATAACATAATTAATTCTATCATGTTCAAAATTACTTGTTTAATGATGTGCTCACGCAACATTCACATTAAGTGCATTATTATGCATTATTCCTAGGGCTTCAAGGTCATTTAATGTAGCGTCCAAGCACTTCACAATTAGTGCCATCATTTCATCGATTTGCGCTTTTGTAATTACTAACGGAGGCGCAATAATCATACGATCTCCCACTGCGCGCATAATTAGCCCATTAGAAAAGCAATGATTTCTGCACAACATACCCACTTCTACAGATTCATCAAAAGTAATATGCGCCTTTTTGTCTCTCATCAGCCTAAAACCTGCCATTAAGCCACATGACTCAGCGCCACCTACTAGAGGATGATTGGAGAGCTCAGCAAATTTTTTCGCTAAATAAGGTCCTGTTTCTTCACGCACACGGTCCACCAAACCCTCATGTTCTAGAATATCGATATTGGCTAATGCAACCGCACAAGCCACAGGATGTCCAGAGTAAGTATATCCATGATTAAAATCGCTGCCTTTTTCTATTAACACTTCGGCAACACGTTTACTAATAACCACGCCACCTAATGGTATATAGCCTGAGGTAACCCCTTTAGCAAAGGTCATCAAATCTGGCTTTGCGCCTAATAATTGTGAGCCAAACCACGTTCCCACCCTACCAAAACCACAAATCACTTCATCGCAAATCAGCAAAATACCGTACTTATCGCATATACGTTGTATTTCTGGCCAGTAAGTTTTGGGTGGAATAATCACCCCGCCCGCGCCTTGCACTGGCTCACCAATAAAGGCGGCTATTTTATCCGCGCCTACTTCAAGAATTTTCTTCTCTAGCCAGCCAGCCGCCTCAATACCAAAAGCATCTTTATCTTGATTAGGTGCCAAGGCGTAATGATAGGGTTGCTCAATATGGACGATATCTGGAATCGGCAAGCCTCCTTGCGCGTGCATATAGCTCATGCCGCCAAGCGAAGCGCCAGCCATGGTGGAGCCATGGTATGCATTATTGCGCGAAATAATAACTTTACGATCTGGCTGACCTAAGCTTGCCCAGTAATGACGGACCATGCGGATATTGGTGTCATTTGATTCCGAACCAGAACTGCTAAAAAACACATGGCTATAATTTTCACCCGCTAGTTTAACAATACGCTCGGCCAACTTTACAGCTGGTACGTTTGTAGTCTGGAAAAAACTGTTGTAGTAAGGCAGTTCTTGCATCTGCTTAGTCGCAGCATCAACAAGCTCCTGGCGGCCGTAACCCACGTTTACGCACCACAATCCTGACATCGCATCTAAAATTTTATTGCCTTCAGAGTCCCAAATATAAATACCATCTGCTTTAGTGATTATTCGCGCGCCCTTTTCTGCTAAGCTTTTATGGTCAGTAAAAGGATGCATATAGTGCGCTGAATCTATGGCTTGAATATTTTTTGTAATGGTCACTGTCGTATTTGTCATGGCACTCTCAATTCATTTCATCTCTAGTCAGTTAATGTGCATGCTTATACATGCATCAACAAGTGTTCTCTTTCCCAAGGGCTAATGACGCGCATAAATTCATCGTGTTCGGTTTCTTTCACCGCTAGATACACATCTACAAAGTTTTTGCCCAACACTTCATGTAGTGCTTTAGCATTTTCTAGCTCTTTTAAGGCTTCAGATAAGCCGCGCGGTAATTGGTAATCATGCGCATATGCACTACCTGTCGTAACTTCTGTCGGCTTTAGTTTTTCTACAATACCAAGATATCCACAAGCCAGTGTCGCTGCCATGGCCAAGTAAGGGTTAGCATCTGCACCTGCCACACGATTTTCAACGCGACGTGCATCTGGATCTGAAATAGGCACGCGAATGCCCACGGTACGATTATCGTAGCCCCATTCAATGTTAATAGGCGCTGCGCCATCGCGCACAATACGGCGATACGAATTAACATAGGGCGCGAGCAATGCCATCGCTGCTGGCAGATATTTTTGCAAGCCCGCGATATAGTGAAAAAATAAGGGTGACGCTTCGCCATTTGGAAGGCTAAATATGTTTTTCCCCGTTTTAGTATCGATAACACTTTGGTGAATATGCATGGCTGAACCAGGTTCATGCTGCATTGGTTTTGCCATAAACGTCGCATACATATCATGACGCATGGCAGCTTCGCGCAAAACACGCTTAAAGAAGAAAGACTTATCGGCCAAAATCATCGGCTCGCCGTGCAAAAAGTTAATCTCCATTTGGCCTGCACCAAACTCATGAATCAGCGTATCCAACTCTAAACCCATCACCTCACAGTAATCGTAAATATCTTCAAAAAGCGGGTCAAACTCGTTTACTGCATCAATACTGTAGAGTTGGCGGCTGGTTTCTCTACGGCCACTGCGGCCGATTGGCGGTGTTAAAGGCAAATCTGGGTCAGTATTGCGGGCTAATAAATAAAACTCTAATTCTGGCGCTACGATTGGTGTCCAGCCTAAATCTTTGTAAAGATTTTGCACGCGGCGTAATACATTTCGCGGTGCAAAATCAATCGGTGTGCCATCATGTCCTACACAATCCATAATCACCTGCGCGGTTGGATCTACTGCCCAAGGCACCAATCTCAGCGTTGTAGGGTCAGGTAACAACACCATATCTTTATCGGTAAAGCCCATTACTCTGTCGTAACCGTCATGGCCTTCTGGCGATTCACCAGTTACCGAAACACCCAGAACCGCTTCAGGCAAGCGCATAGCGCGCTCAGTAGAAAACTTCTCGCGTGGCAAAATTTTCCCACGAGCCACCCCAGTCAAGTCGGGCACTAAACACTCAATTTCGGTCACATTATTTTCAGTTAGCCAACGATCCATATCGGCAAGTTCAAAGTTTTTTAAATCGTACATTAGGTTTCTCCAACATTCTTTTTCGTTATAGTTTTAATTTAGTTTATAAAGTTGATTCGCCAATTAATCAGGTGGTTTGTGACGTTGCATTCTCGTATGACAAGCATCCCCAAAAGCTTTAAAAATCGCCAAATATTGAGGATTTTCCATCACTTTCCATTCTGGATGCCATTGTACGCCAATAGCAAATGTAGCAGCCTCATCCACGCGCACCGCTTCAACCAAACCATCTAGCGCATGCGCCTCTGGGGTCAAACCTGACCCCAATCGATCGATGCCCTGTCCATGCAGAGAATTCACCATCATTTTGTCTGCGCCTAGTATTTTTGCTAGTTGGCCGTTTGCAACCAGCTTAACCGAATGCGCTACAGCGTATTGTGTATCGACTGGCAAGTCTTTTGCCTCTCTGTGATCATTTAAGTCTGCAACTTCTTGCACCGCTTGATGCAAGCTACCGCCAAAAGCTACATTCAGTTCTTGAAATCCGCGGCAAATCGCCAACAAAGGGAGTCCTGCCTTTATTGTTGCGCGAATCAGTTTTAATGTAAGCGCATCGCGCGCAGTATCTAGTGGTAGCGTTGGATTAAGCACATTTTGGCCAAAGTGCGAGGGATGCACGTTGGAAGGTGATCCCGTCAGCATCACGCCATCGGCTAGCGCTAATAATTCATCTATATCCAGATGATCGCTAATTGCAGGCACTAATAATGGCAGCGCGCCAGCAGCCTCAGCTACGGCTAAGATATATTTCTGTCCCACCGCATGAAAAGGATGTTCACCAATCTGCTTAACATCCGCAGGTATTAAAACGATTGGTTTTCGTTTGTGAGTTTTCATGTTTTAGTTAGTATGACCACAATCCAAATTTGATTATAGACCTACCAATTAAGCAGTCAAAATAATCAATGTTGTTGAGCCAAATCTACGATTGCAACAATTTAGTTACAAGTATACTATTCCATTAATTGGTAATGCTACAAGAGCCATTTAAGTTATTTTGTTAGAACCACTTTAAAGAAACATGCAATTCCAATGAAACAATTAGTGCTCTCAGAATGGCTGTTAACGCAACTCAGCCAAGACAAATTTCCAGCGCGCATGCCTAACCACAGGCGTGTGTATGAGACTATTCGGCGAGCAATCACCGAGCAAGTATTGCCCTCTGGCAGTCGCTTGCCTTCCACACGAAGCCTTGCCACAGATTTGAATGTATCCCGCAACACCATACTTGCTGCGTTCGATCAATTATTAGATGAAGGCTATGTGGAGGCCAAAACGGGCAGCGGTACTTATGCGGTCTATAAACACCAAGAAGAGTTTTCAAAAAATATATATTCTTCAGCGCCACCAGAAATCAAAAATAGTATTGAACTATCAAGTCGAGGTGTTGCGGCTTCAAACACATCAACAAACCATGAAGTGCAGCCATTTACGCCAGGTGAAGACGACTACTCGAGATTTCCAATTGCGCTTTGGCGCCGCTTACTTAATCGACAATGGCGTGCGCTAGACCCCGCCCTGCTTGATAGCAGCCATGAAGGTGGTTATTTACCTTTACGTAAAGCCATTGCCGATTATTTACGCGTATCGCGTGCCGTCAACCTTACGGTAGATCAAGTACTAATCACCTCTGGCACCCAGCAATCGATAGACTTGTGCGCGCGTTTGCTCACCGATCATAACGACTGTGCTTGGGTAGAAAATCCGTGCTATTGGGCGGCACGTAGAGTGCTAGAAATGAATGGCTTAAATCTACATCCTATTTCTGTGGATAACGAAGGAATGGCTCCTTGCACAGAGGATTTTCGCATAAAACCACGCCTCATTTACACCACGCCATCACACCAATATCCCAAAGGTATGGTAATGAGTTATGGTCGCAGGCGTTTACTGCTTGATTACGCACAAAATGCCAATGCATGGATAATTGAGGACGACTACGATAGTGAATTTCGTTTCGAAGGCCGTCCGATTTCATCACTGCAAGGTATGGATCAACATGGCCGCGTGCTATATTTAGGCACGTTTTCGAAAGTGATGTATCCCGGTATTCGCTTAGGTTATATGGTCATTCCACCGCAATTAGTGACGGCTTTTAAAAATGGTCTTTACGAGCTGCAACGCCCAGGTCAAGTAATGATTCAAGCTGCACTTGCCGACTTTATTGAAGAAGGTCATTTTGCTAGTCATATTAGACGCCTGCGCCAGACTTATGGTGAGAGACGCCGCATGCTGCAAACCGCACTTGCACCAATTGCCAGCGTAGGTGCACGTCTTTCTATGGTCGATTCTGGGCTGCATTTAGTGATAGAATTTGATGCCCATATAGACGACATAAAAGTTGCGGAAATGGCAACGCAGCAGGGCTTGCGTGTATACCCACTATCTAACTATTGCGTTGGTGAAAATCGCGAAAAAGGGTTGATTGTTGGCTATGCTTACTCTGCAACTGACAGTATTACGCACTATGGCGACGTATTAGCCGAAGTGATTCAATCCGCATTATCTGCCCCTTGAGCTATTCTACAAATTATAAAGGTTAAACCATGGCGCCAAATACA
>JANNFN010000020.1:0-7043 GCA_031379885.1 Methylotenera sp. | reverse complement strand
AAAGAACAAATGAATATAAGTCATGCAGGTTAGTAATGTTGAAAAAATGAATCTTTCACCAAAAGCATATAGCCTGCTTATCGTTAGTCCCGTACCAGTAAGTTTTGGTAATGGACAGTATCAATCGATAGATTTGTGGGTTAAAGATTTAGAAGCAAATTTAGATTTTGTAAGTAATATAGCAATTATAGCTCCAAAAGCTAGCCAGCCACTAGAGTCAAGCAGATTGATTCCCTCCGCCATTAAAGTAACTTTTCAAGATCAAGTTTCGTCAGAATCAGATTTAGAAAGCCTAATTAAACAGTATGATGTGGTTAGTGTAGGTGTAGGAGGTCCTGCATGGCGCATGAAAACAGCTTTAAAATCGGCTGAAGTTGCCAAAAGAGTTAATCGGTGTTTAATCACTAGCATAACCAGTAACCGTGCTAAAACGACGCAAATGAACTCTCAAGGAAAAAACTGGCTAAAAAGACTTAAAGCAGGACTGGTTGCATTTAGTATTCAGCGTACCACCAAGAAGTTAGTAAACATGGCGAATGGGGTTATTATAGTTGGGGAGGGGGTGCGTAAGTCTATGAACATAGAACACACCAATACCTATGTAGAAACAGCCTCTTGGATCAACGAAAAGGAAATTGTTTCCGAATCTGGTTTTGAGGAAAAAATATCTAATCTAATTCTATTAGCTTTACCAAGAGCAGTTATTGCAACTCGCCTAGAACCTATGAAGGGCGTGGATCTTGCGATTGAAGCATTAAAGTACATCAAAAACATGGCAAGAGCAATACCGACTTTAAGTATATTGGGGAAAGGCCCATTGCTAGAAGAATTGGACGAGAAGGTTAAAAATAATCACCTTCAGAACATAGTGAGCTTTGATGGCGTAAGAACTTACCCAGACGAATTTTTTGCAGAATTAAAAAAGTTTGAATTAGTACTTTTAACCAATCTTAACGAAGAGCAACCGCGGTTAATTTTCGATGCTATTTCACAAGGCTTGATTCCCGTCTGTCCTGATTCAGCTGCTTATCTGCATCTTCAACTGCCAGCAGAAGTTCTATACAAAAAAGGTGACGCTAACTCACTTGCATTGAGGTGGTTAGCGTTATGCGATACCGACACAATTACAAAATTGATGAGACAATTACGACCCATGGCATTTCAATACACAATCAATGTGATGCATCAAAAAAGGTCAACTTGGATAGCGAGTTTGTTAACTAGTACACATACTTAAAATACGATAATAATTGATAGGATGTCGCTTGGTAATTTCAGTAATACTTGTAAGCTATAACACAGCAAAGATGAGCATAGAGGCGCTAGATAGCTTATATTCCTCACAAGGAGATTTTGCTATTGAGGTTTTTGTAGTAGATAACGCATCTAAAGATAATTCTGTTGAAGCAATTAAAGAAGCTTACCCTGAAGTGGTCGTAATTGAAAATATAGAAAATGTTGGCTTTGGTCGTGCAAATAATCAAGTACTGGATTTAGTAAACGGAGAATTTGTATTATTGTTGAATACTGATGCTTTTGTGCAGGCAGATACCTTGCAAAAAACACTTAAGTATATGAAGTTGCACCCACATTGTGGTGTATTGGGGGTTAAATTATTAGGTCGCGATGGAGAGCTACAGCCATCTTGTAGATATTTTCCAACGCCATTTAATTTATTTGCTAATCGCATAGGATTAAACAGACTCTTACCTAATATTAAAATGGTAGATGACCCCCAATGGAGCCCTAGGCAGACTCAAAATTGTGACTGGGTGCCAGGTTGTTATTACTTGGTTCGAAAAGCGGTTATCGAACAAGTTGGTTTATTTGATCCTTTATATTTTTTATATTGTGAAGAAGTAGATCATTGCTTTGCAACTAAAAAGGCGGGCTGGGACGTGACCTATTTTGCAGAAACTTCAGTTGTGCATATTGGAGGTGAGAGTGCAAAATTTGATAATGTTATTGGGCAAAAAAATCGTCAGGTAAATAGTTTGCGTGTCGAAAGTGAGTTATTGTACTTTAGAAAAAATTTTGGCTTGATTGGTGTGCTTAGCCATGTATTTTTGACCCATTTAGCTGATTTGTACGATTGGTTTAAAAGTTTAGTGCGTTTACAGGGTTTAACTAGCTTCATACATTTTGCAAAATCTACCGTTTTAGTATGGCAAATATTTTTACGAACACAGTTGGCTACCAAATCTACACGCTAAGTTATGATGCTTAATACTGGAATTGTGATTATTGGAAGGAATGAAGGTGAACGACTCATTCGTTGCATTCAATCTCTAGGCGAACTTAGGTTTAATGGCGTTTATGTAGATTCCGCCTCAACAGATAATTCCATAACAATAGTAAAAAAAATGGGCACACACACACTTGCTCTAGATATGTCATTACCATTTACAGCTGCGCGTGCCAGAAATGTTGGATTTTCAGAATTACTTAAACTGTTCCCTGAAACTGAGTTTGTTCAATTTGTGGATGGTGACTGCGAGCTGATAAATAGTTGGATTACAGTTGCAGTTTTATTTTTACAAAATAATCCGCAAGTAGCTGTTGTAAGTGGTGTTTTAAATGAGAGGTTCCCAGATAAAACCATCTACAATACTTTGTGTGATATTGAATGGAAGATGCCTATTGGAGAAGTGAAAGCATGCGGTGGCAATGCTTTAATGCGCGTAAAGGCGTTTAAAGAGGTGGAAGGCTTTTTACCAACATTAATCGCTGGAGAGGAGCCAGAGCTCTGCGTTAGATTGCGAAAAAAAGGTTGGAAAGTATGGCATTTAGCAGATCAAATGATGTTACATGATGCTGATATGACGCAGTTTAAGCAATGGTGGAAACGCACCGTACGCGCAGGGTATGCTTTTGCAGAGGGGGCATCTTTGCATGGTGCTGCTCCTGAGTATCATTGGGTTGCTGAATCAAAGCGAGCTTGGGTGTGGGGTTTTATTATCCCACTACTTATTATAGTCATTTGTTTCATTAAACCAACTTTAGGATTACTCTTGTTGTTAATTTATCCCTTACAAATGCTAAGATTAACCCTTAGAAGCAAGCAAACTCTTAGGAAGGCATGCTTACACGCGTTATTTTTAACGATAGGTAAGTTTGCTGAGTTCATAGGGCAAATTAAATTTTTACTTAATCGCCATGGCAGAAAACAAAGCCAACTCATTGAATATAAATAATGCATCTATTAATTAAATTATTACATTTAGTTTGGACACGCGATGGCTGTTGAAGAAATCTCAGCGACAACACCAGATTGGTCAAGAGAACAAAAATCATTTTTCGCTTGGGTGCCTTCGCGGTCATTGTTAGCGAGTATTCGCAGTTATCAGTCACTTGTAAACTCAATCAATCCATTTAATGTTATTTTAAAAAAAATTGCTGTTTTGAGACACCGTTTTTGGAGCGTGATTACAGGATCAGAAATTCCTATTAATACACAAATTGCTGGAGGATTATTAATTCCGCATCCAAATGGAATTGTGATTCATTCAGGTGTAAAAATTGGACCGAACTGTCTTATTTTTCAACAAGTTACCATTGGTGCAAAAGATGACTCAAAACCGCCTGTCATAGGAGGGCACGTAGATATTGGCGCGGGTGCTAGAGTGATAGGTGAAATCCACATTGGCAACAACGCTAAAATTGGCGCCAATGCGGTGGTGTTGATAGATGTCCCAGCTGGTAAGTCGGCTATTGGCGTTCCAGCAAAAATCGTTTAATTATAAAATTATGCAAATAAGTTATCTAATCAATCAATATCCTAAAGTGAGCCATAGCTTTATTCGACGTGAAATTTTGGCATTGGAACGCCAAGGTTTTAATGTGCAACGTATAGCGTTGCGTGGCTGGAATGAAGGGGTGGTGGACGCTGAAGACATAAGTGAGCAGAAAAAAACGCAGTATGTTTTGCAACAAGGCCTTATTTCCTTGTTAGCAGCCATGGCTAGGTCACTCATTTTTTCGCCCAAACGTTTTTTTGTAGCTTTGCGCCTAGCATTTAATATGGCGCGTCGATCAGAAAAATCATTACCATACCATCTTATTTACTTGGCTGAGGCCTGCACAATGGTGTCTTGGCTTAAAGCGCATCAAAGCCAACATTTGCATGCACACTTTGGCACTAATTCAGCTGAGATTTCTATGTTGACTAGTGTGCTGGCAAATCTACCATATAGTTTTACTGTGCATGGCCCAGAAGAATTTGATAAACCACAAGCACTGGGCTTAAATACTACAATTTCTAGATCTAAGTTTGTGGTGGCGATTAGCTCATTTGGTCGTAGTCAGCTTTATCGCTGTGCTAATTTTATTGATTGGGAAAAAATTAAGATTGTGCATTGTGGGCTGGAAAAGAGTTTTTATGATGTGCCTGTACAGCCAATCACAACTTTATCTCGTTTAGTGTGCGTAGGTAGGCTATGTGAACAAAAAGGGCAAATGTTATTGCTTGAGGCCGCAAAAAAACTGAGAGATGAAGGGGTAGTTTTTGAATTGGTATTGGCGGGAGATGGTGAAATGCGCGCTGAAATTGAGGCTTTAATTTCCCAATATCAATTAAAAAATGAGGTTAAAATCACAGGTTGGATTAGCAGCGAAGAAGTTAGGCATCTTATTTTATCTTCTCAAGCATTAGTATTACCAAGCTTTGCAGAAGGTCTGCCAGTGGTCATTATGGAAGCCATGTCACTTAGAAGGCCAGTGATTTCGACTTATATTGCAGGCATACCAGAATTATTAAAACACGAAGTAAACGGCTGGTTGTGTGTGGCTGGAGATATAGATGCCTTGACAACAGCGATGCATGAGGCACTAAACACGCCATTAGACACTTTACAGAAGATGGGTGAAGCAGCTTATTCGAGAGTAATTGCGAGACATAATATTGATACTGAGGCCACTAAGTTAGCCAAATATATTAAGGCGCCCACACATTGATAGTAATAAATATTGTTATATTAATTATGGTCATTGCTTTAATGTTACCCGTAATGATTATTATGTTACAGGTGTTGGCAGCGATCTTTTTGGCGAAGCTAACAGCCGAGACTTATAAGACTGAGTCAAGGCCAACAATAGCATTATTAATGCCTGCACATAATGAATCGTTGGTACTTGCGCAAACTATCCAATCCATATTGCCACAACTTAAAAATCATGATGAGTTTTTGGTTGTAGCAGATAATTGCACAGATGACACGGCCGCCATTGCTCGAAGCTTAGGTGCTAAAGTTGTTGAGCGTATAAACTTAAATGAGCGCGGCAAAGGTTTTGCACTTGATTTCGGCATACAACATCTTACAAATATGCCGCCAGAAGTCGTATTGATTATTGACGCTGATTGCATAGTCACAAATGGCTCGATAGATAAACTTGTGCAAGCATGTGTTTTATACCAGCGCCCAATTCAAGCTTTATATCTAATGCAATCGCAACCAAACCCTAGTTTGAAAGCGCGTATTGCAGAGTTTGCATGGATAGTTAAAAATAAAGTACGTCCATTGGGCTCCAAATCGCTTGGAATGCCTTGTCAATTAATGGGTACAGGCATGGCTTTTTTATGGGAAGATATTGTCAACGTCGATATAGCTAGTGGTCATATTGTGGAGGATATGAAACTCGGCATTGATTTGGCGCGAGCAAATAAAGCGCCTTTATTTTTAGCGGAAGCATTGGTCACAAGTGTTTTTCCGCCGACTGAAGATGCTGCTGATACCCAGCGCGCACGTTGGGAACACGGACATTTAAGTGTGATCATGAGCGAAGCACCAAGTTTATTTTGTGAAGCCATTAAAACTAAGAATTTACAGATGTTAGGTTTAACATGTGATTTGATTGTTCCGCCTTTGGCTGTTCTAACTTTATTGTGTCTGACACTATTTGTTGCTAGTTTTGCCTTATCAACCCAAGTCGCTTTAATGCTTTCTACAGTTTTGCTAGGGACTCTCACAACAGCTGTTTTATTAGCTTGGGTTTTTTTTGGACGAGAGATTATAAGTTTCAGACAATTATGCTACGCACCCATTTATGCTTTAATTAAAATACCACTTTATATTAAATTTTTCTTTAATCGCCAAGTTGAGTGGGTGCGCTCTAAACGAGATTGATATGGTAGAAAAGTAATGACTAATGTAACAACATTAAAAAAACGCATTCATTTGTTTGGGGTGGATATAGATCCGCTCAGCATGACTGAAACAGTCAATATCATTCAGCAATGGCTAGCTTCGCCAAATAAAAATAGTAAGTTTGTGATTACACCAAACGTAGATCATATCGTAAAAGTTCAGACAGACTTGGGTCTAAAGGCCGCTTACAGTCAGGCTTCGTTAGTCGTTACAGATGGGAAGCCAGTAGTTTGGGCAGCAAATTTTTTAGGTGTTGAGATACCAGGTACGGTTCCGGGTAGTGACTTAGTTCCTGCCATATTTACTCATGCACAAGCTGAAAAAACTGCAATAAAAGTGTTTTTGTTAGGTGCAATGCCTGGCGTGGCGGATAGGGCAAAAATTGTTATTCACGATAAATGGCCAATAATAAATGTCGTAGGCACTTTAAGTCCAGATTTTGGATTTGATAAAAGTGAAGTTGAATCAAGAGCGATTTGCGAAATCATTAATAGTAGTGGAGCTGAATTGCTTGTATTAGGCCTGGGTGCGCCCAAACAGGAGTTGTGGATAACGCAATATTCGGGCGAAATTACGGTTAAAGTAGCATTGTGTGTTGGCGCTACTATAGACTTTTTAGCTGGAGAAAAAGCACGCGCACCTGTGTGGATGCGCAAACTAGGCTTGGAATGGCTGCATCGCATGCTTTCAGAGCCTAAAAGACTAGCAAAGCGTTATGCTGTAGATGCAATTATTTTTCCTAAATTGGTTTTTAATGAGTGGCGATTGCGACGCAATACTTAAAAAGCAAATTGAAAAGCCTGTTAAAACTATATGTTGTTTGGATTATTTTTTTTGCTAAATTAGCATTAGCAGATGATCTAGTTCTCAATTCCACACTTTCAATCAAACCCGAAGATG
>JANNFN010000180.1:0-20661 GCA_031379885.1 Methylotenera sp. | reverse complement strand
ATTTTATTGGCAATTAAATTGATGAATGGATCATTCGGAAGCGGCTCAATATCTTCTAAAAAATCAGCCACATACACACGCACACCTTCTCGACCAGAAAGCTCTGTAAGTAAGGCTAGGCGGCGACTTTCATGAGAGGCGATAAGCGAAGCACGCGTATAATTGACGATGGTAACAGCTTGCAAGGCGGCCGTAGTGGCGCGTGGTTCACGGTCAAAATAATCAAAAATCTTAAGCGAAGCATAAATACTTATCGCCAATAACAAGGCGATAAGTAGCATTAAGCGAGAGAGAAGTGAGCGCGGTAAATACTTCAATGTAGTGGCTTATAGACTGGCTTTAGTGCGCAGCTTCGCCATCGGGAATAAATACATAACCGAATCCCCACATGGTTTGCAAGTAGCGTGGGTGCGCAGGGTCTGGCTCAATAATGCGACGCAAACGCGAGACCTGCACGTCAATGCTACGGTCAAAAACATCTAGCTCACGGCCACGCGCTAGCTGCATCAGTCTATCACGCGAAAGTGGCTGGCGAGGATGCTCGGTAAATACTTTTAGCAAGGCAAACTCACCGCTAGTAATGGTAATTTGCATACCATTGCGGCTTAAGCTGCGGGTGGATGGGTCGAACACAAATTCGCCAAAATTATACGCCTCAGATTTGCCTGTGCTCTCAGATTCTGGGCTATGTTCATGGCGGCGCATCACAGCATTGATGCGCGCTAATAGTTCGCGCGGGTTAAATGGTTTGGGTAAATAATCGTCTGCACCCATTTCTAGGCCGATAATTCTATCTACTTCGTCACCTCGTGCGGTGAGCATAATAATGGGCGTGGTTACATTGTTACCACGTAGGCGGCGACAAATGGCTAAGCCATCTTCTCCTGGTAACATTAAATCGAGCACCAATAAATCAAAGCCATCGGCGCTAAGTGCGGTGTCCATTTCTTTGGCATCTGCAACCGTTTTAATGTTAAAACCTTGCTCAGTTAGGTAGCGTTGTAGCAGCTCACGCATACGTGCATCATCATCGACCATTAATATTTTTTTGCTATTTTCAGCCATGGTTTTATACTTTCTTACAATTAAATACGCTAAATTGAATTTAGTTTGGAGTAGTATATGTTTTAAGAAATAATAAATCTAGAAATGTAAAAACTTTTATGCTTTAAAAGCGCTCAAATTAGCATAATCGTTAGTTGTTACAATTAATTACAAATATAAGGCGGCAAGAAACAATACATTTACAAGATTAATTCATAGTCACTAATTCAGGCTATGATCGCATGAATACAATAACAAAGAGACAACAGTAAAAAAATAATGGTTTTAAAAGTATATCCATACTCATTTACAACTTTCATACTGGTTTTATTTAGTATGGCTTTAGCCTTGCCAGCGTTGGCGGGTGGAAAAAATGCAAATTCATTGCTTGACGAAAAGTTAATCTCAGAAGAGGGCGAACAGAGCGGTTTAGAGCAGACTTTAGAGCAGAATTTTAGCCCAGAAGATAGGGCTGCTTTGCGCAAAGCGCTCGCGGATTATTCAAAAACCACAGATCCTGAACACGTTCAAATTGAGCTAAAGCGTAAAGCCATGAAAGAGAGCGTGGAAGCACGCTTTAATGGCTGTAATAAAGATAATGATGATTCATTAGACCGTGAAGAAGTCACCATATGTTTACCGCAAATTGCACGACATTTTAGCTACGTTGATGTTGATGAGGACGAGGTGATTACGCTAGAAGAACTTGAGCTAGCACAGGCCAAATCGATTGAGCGGCAAAAAGCCGCAGAAGCTAAATTGGAAGCACAAAAAATTCAGGAAGCAGAAGCGGCTATCAAAAGTAAAGCCAAAATCAATAAACAAGCCTCCAGTGTCCGCAAACGTCCTAGTTAGTTTTTTTACCACACCTCCATTTAACGCTAGTAACTTCTCCCTTGGTAATTACTAAGTCTTGATTTTTTGAGTGTAAAAGCTCAAAGTGTTTTGATGTCACTTTCTCAAAGTCTTGTGCAAAATATCACAGTAGAGCTCATTACCAGTATCAATGAAATAGCCGCCGCCGATTGGGATGCGTTAGCTAATAAGAATGCATTGGTTGAAACCACGCCTTTATTAAGCCACGCCTTTTTAAGCGCGCTAGAAAACTCAGGTTCGGTTGGACGTGGTACAGGCTGGCACCCGCATCACCTTATAGTTAAGCAAAATCTAGCAAAGCAGGGCAGTCAACTCATTGGCGCAATGCCACTTTATTTAAAAAGTAATTCATATGGAGAATATGTATTTGATTGGGCGTGGGCAGATGCCTATGAGCGTACGGATCTCAATTACTATCCAAAATTATTGTCGGCAATTCCATTTTCGCCCATTACCAGTGCGCGATTACTAAGTAGTGATGCTGAAGCTTCTGGTTTGATGATAGAGGCGCTAGAAGCCACCATACAACAACACAATTTATCTAGCGCGCATGTGCTTTTCCCTGATGAAACTAGTGCCAAATACTTTGAAACGGCTGGTTGGCTAAAACGTACTGGCGTACAGTTTAGATGGCAGAATAAAAATTATGGAGATTTTGAAGAATTTTTAGCCACATTAAGCCACGACAAGCGTAAAAAAATTCACCAAGAGCGTAAAAAAATACAAGGTGCGGGTGTGGTTTGTAGGTGGATTAAAGGTAAAGAAGCTACTGAAAGTGATTGGGATTTTTTCTACCAATGTTATTGCAATACTTACCAAGAACATCATTCTACGCCCTATTTAACGCGTGCATTTTTTAGCGAAATCGGTAAAACCATGCCACAAAATATTGTGTTGATTGTGGCAGAAATCGATTGCAAAGCTATTGCCAGCACACTCAATTTATATAATAAAAACACACTCTATGGTCGATATTGGGGGGCAACGCAATTTGTCTCAGCGCTACATTTTGAGCTTTGTTATTATCAAGCGCAACAGTTTTGCATTGCAGAAAAAATTACCTATTTTGAAGGTGGCGCACAAGGCGAGCACAAGTTAGCGCGCGGTTTTGAGCCGCGGCCTACGTGCTCATATCATAAAATTGCGCATCCAGATTTTGAGTCAGCGATTAAACAATTTTTAGTGCGCGAGTCAGAAGGCATAGCAGCTTACACCAACGAGCTAGAGGAGCGTATACCTTTTAAAAATTCCTGACTACCAAGCAATCTCTTTGCCGTCATAAGCAATAAATTTGCCTGTATTCTCTAAGCTCAAATTCTCAATCACTTTGCGTAAACCTGCAACGCTAGTTTGCGT
This sequence comes from Methylotenera sp., assembly GCA_031379885.1. Lineage (GTDB taxonomy): Bacteria > Pseudomonadota > Gammaproteobacteria > Burkholderiales > Methylophilaceae > Methylotenera_A. Next base: position 17,385 of record JANNFN010000180.1, on the reverse strand, counting down.
GCTAATTAAAGCATTGCCGCCACCCATGTCGGTTTGTACCCAGCCTGGGTGAAGCGTCACCACACTAATGCCATAAGGCCTCAGGTCAATCGAGAGACTTTTCATCACCATATTCACAGCGGTTTTTGTGCTGCGGTAGCTGTAGCTTTCGCCGCTAGTGTTGTCATCAATGCTACCCATTTTGCTGGTGAGTGTAGCAACTTTTTTAAGTTGGCCGCGTGTTAAATGCTGCACAAACGCCTCTGCCATTTTTAATGGCGCCATACTGTTCACCTTAAACGCTTTTGCCCACTCATCATAATTGGTGTCGCCAAAACTACTTGGCGGATAAACGCCAGCATTGTTAATTAGCACATCAATGGTGTGTTCTTTCAGTTGCAAAGCCAGTGCGTCAATCTGCTTAAAGTTGGCTACATCTAAAGCCAATATTTGAACATTAGCATGTGTTTTGGCGATGCTCTGCAAGGCGCTTGCAGATTGGGGTTCACGGCAGCACGCCAGCACATCCCAACCATCTGCTAAATATTGTTTAGTAAACTCCAAACCAATGCCACGGTTAGCCCCTGTAATCAGCACCTGATATGCCATTATGCCCACTCCCATATAAAATATAAGTAGTGATTATCCACTTTAAAAATAAAAAAGCCACATACTCAAATGTGGCTAATTATAAATGTGTGAATAAAATTAATGAGCAGTAGAAGTTTTTTATAAAGTAATGCCCATCTCAAAAATAAAATCTATTTGACGATCTGTGAAGTGTAACTTTTTAGCCACCTCGTTTAAAAATTTATCATCGCGCTGAATACGCTTGGTAGAGTACCAGCTCTCTTGCGTTTCTTGATCTTCTTCTGCAATCGCTTCTTCCACTTGTGCAAGCACTTCAAAATAAATTAAAGATTTGCGTAATTGCAATTTAGAGATTGACTGTATGTCCATCATTTCAAGCGCTGGAAACTTTTGCACAGGCGCGCTTACATGGTCATTATTTTCATGCAACTGCGCTAGTGAGTCTGTTAAATCTAGGGCTTCAAAAGCGAAGTTGCCAATTGGGCGTACAGAGCGTTCCATCATAGTTAATCCACAAAAAGTTGATAAATTTATTGTTAATGCACTTAACACTATTTCGGCACGCTTTTAATAAACTTTAGGCTTTTATCAAACTTTTTTAAAATAAAAAAAGCCACATCCGAAAATGTGGCTTTAGCTACTCGTTATTAAATTAATACTACTTGGCTTCTGGTTTCATCTCATGGTCTTTATGATGCTCTTGCCATTTGGCTTTCATCGCATCACGCTCTGCTTGATCAATTTTTCCATCTTTATTGGCATCCATTTTGGTAAACATTTCATCTGCCATTTTTTGGTGACCGCTCATAAACTCATCACGGCTAATTACGCCGTCTTTATTGGCATCAGCGTCTTGCATGCCATGCTTGCGGTCGCAATGACCGCCTTCTTTGCCATCATGATTGGCATAAGCCAATTGAGTTAAACCTAAAGCCAAAGCTGCCGTTGCTACAATATGTATCATCTTCATTTAATTTCCTTAATAATAAAAAACTTACTCCCAGCTACATAACGTATACAGGTATTTTGTGTTGACGTTCACATTCATATCTCGCAATATTTACGTAAAATCCTTAGGCACAGTTACGCTAAGTGCATAGGGTAGGTTTTAAAAGTGCGCGCATAATACAACACATGAAGCGAATCATTGTGAGACGCCAAACTTTAAAAGGAAATTTATCATGTGGACAACACCAGCAGCTACAGAAATGCGTTTTGGCTTTGAAGTAACAATGTACGTAATGAACAAATAAGCAAAACTAATTTTAGTTATCGCTTAAGTAAAACCCAGCTAAATGCTGGGTTTTTGTTTTTATATAAATATTAAAATTTACTTAAATATCCAATTAACTTGGAACAAATAAATTAATTTTTAATCCTAAGCATGGCACTTAACTTTTTAAATTATGATGAAAAATTTTAACGATATGAAAAAACTGTTTACTATTTTTGTAGCACTACTTTTAACCTCTACAAACTATGTGGCTATTGCTACTGGCGTTTTTGATAAAGACTTTACTGGTACTCAAAAAGAATATTACGCAGATGGCAAACCTAAATACGAAGTTAACGTGATTAAAGGCAAGAAGCAGGGTTTAGAAACATTTTGGTATCCTAACGGTAATAAAAACATTCAAACCAACTATGTAGATGATCTAGAAGATGGCGTTTGGTACCAATGGTTTGAAAGCGGAAAACTGAAATTAGAGGCTAATTATAAAGCAGGGCATGAGCATGGCAGCTTTAAACGCTGGCATGAAAACGGGCAGATTGCCGCAGAGACACAATTTGTACACGGCAAAAAAGAAGGCGCAGAAACGGCTTGGAACAAAGACGGTAGCATTAGATATAAAAGTACCTATGTAGATGGTCAAGAAGTTAAATAACAACCGTATTTAACAGCACCAAACACACAACATTGAAAGCTGAAACGTCATTTAAGGGAAATAAAAGTAGTTTGCCCAGCAAGCCTTGCCTGCAATGCGGCTTGAGTATGACATGGCGTAAATCTTGGGCTAAAAATTGGAATTCCATCAAGTATTGTTCTGACAAATGCCGCAAAATATCAAAAAGCTAACTTATGACGCGACATCTTGTTTTGATTCTTGGTGACCAATTAAATCTTGATAACCCTGCTTTAGAAGGCTTTGATGCCACGCAAGATGCCATTTTAATGGTGGAAGCAAGTCATGAGGCTACACAGGTTTGGAGCCACAAAGCGCGGATTGTACTGTTTTTATCTGCTATGCGCCATTTTTATGATGCCCTTGCAAGCCAATATCCATGCGGCACTCATGAATCAAGTTCTTGGGGCATTTATTTAAAGCTCGGGGAGCATAATTTCGTCACTTTACAAGCTGCATGGACGCACCAAATTGCAACGCTTAAACCACAAAAAGTCATTATTTGCGAGCCAGGTGAATATCGCTTAGAGCAAGATTTAATCGCCTTGTGTAAAGAATTTAATACGCACTTAGTGATACGTGACGATACGCACTTTATGTGCAGTAAAGCCGACTTTAAGCATTGGGCGGCCGATGGGAAAAATGACACAAAAAAAGAACTCAGAATGGAGTTTTTTTACCGCAAAATGCGCCAAAAATATGACGTGTTAATGCAAGATCGCGAGCCTGTTGGTGGCGCGTGGAATTACGATGCGGAAAATCGTAAAACTTTTGGAAAAACAGGGCCGCAAGATGTACCAGCCCCACCAGCTGTCAGCATTGATGCTATCACCCAATCAGTAATAGATGATGTAGAGCGGCATTTCCCAAATCATCCTGGCAGTTTAGACAACTTTATTTGGCCTGTTAACCGTGAAGAGGCGCTTAAGTTTTTAGATGATTTTATTAGCAACAAACTGGCTGATTTTGGTGATCATCAAGATGCAATGTGGCAAGCAACAAATGGCAGTCAAAGCCCTTATTTATGGCATTCGCTGCTTTCTACTTCACTCAATTTAAAACTGCTAAATCCGCGCGAAGTGATTGCGGCGGCGGTTGCTGCCTACAAAAAAAATCAGTTACCGTTAGCAAGTATAGAAGGGTTTATTCGGCAAATATTAGGCTGGCGCGAATTTATCCGTGGCGTTTATTGGCTGGATATGCCACAAATGGCTAAATCAAATCATTACAATCACACCCGCGCTTTACCAAGCTGGTATTGGACAGGCGACACGCAGATGAACTGCATGCGACAAACCGTTAATGACACCATGCAACTTGGCTACGCACATCATATTCAACGCTTAATGGTCACGGGCATGTTTGGCATTTTGGCAGAGTTAAACCCGCGTGAGGTAGAGGCTTGGTATTTGGCGGTATATGTAGATTCCATAGAATGGGTAGAGCTGCCCAACGTGGCTGGCATGGCCTTGTATGCCAATGGTGGGCGCTTTACTAGCAAGCCATATGTGGCTAGCGGCGCCTATATTAAGCGCATGAGCAATTACTGCAGCAACTGCAAATATAAACCAGAACTTAAAACAGGCGCCAACGCTTGCCCAACAACGACTTTGTATTGGAATTTTTTAATTAAGCACTACGACACATTTAGCCGTAACCCGCGCACCGCATTAATGGCTAAAAATGTAGATCGATTTAGTGAGGAGGATGTGGCTACAGTGCAAGCACAAGCGCAACACTTGCTCGCTAATATAAACACTATTTAAGTAAAATCATTGGCTAACTTTACGTGATGCGCATAGAGCAAGTTTAAAATTGGCACGCATAATGCAATACATGAAGCGAATCATTGTGAGACGCCAAACTTTAAAAGGAAATTTATCATGTGGACAACACCAGCAGCTACAGAAATGCGTTTTGGCTTTGAAGTAACAATGTACGTAATGAATAAATAAGTTTAATTAGGGTTAATTAAATTTTAAAAAGCCCAGTGAGCAATCGCTGGGCTTTTTTGTAAGTGTTATTTGTAAATGTTTAAATAATTTTGTAATAAATGGTTATTAATATTTAGGAGATTAATATGTTTCGCTTAACAATTGGCGCTAGTTTAATAGCGGCAGTATTTTTTACAAATACAGCCGTGGCAGGGCACGAAACCATCAAACTTAAAGCTTACGATAGTTTGGGTAAATGCGTTAAAGCTGCGCTGACTAAACACGAGGGTAGCATTGTTAAAGCTGAGTTCAAATCAGAGAAAAAAAGAGGCGTTTACGAGTTTGATATTGAATCGGCAGATGGCACGTCATGGGATATAGAATGCGATGTAAAATCTGGCAAAGTGACTGAGGTTGAAGAGGAAGTTAAAGCCGATGATGCTACATTTACAGCGCTGGCTAAAGTAACAGAAGCAGATGCCTTAGCCACAGCATTAGCCGCACACCCAGGTAAATTGGTTGAAACAGAATACGAACTAGAAGCAGATGGCAAAGCCTCTTACGAGTTTGATATTTTAGAAGCAGACAATGAAGAAATTAAAGTTGAAGTAGATGCAACAACTGGCAAAATTGCAGAAGTGAGCTACGAAGAGTATCAAATAGGCAAAGAATAACTGTTAGTTTTAAAAAGCTCAGTGAGAAATCACTGGGCTTTTTTGTTTTCGCTAACTCATCAGTTTGTAAATAATTAATAAGGTTTTTTGCCCAGCCAATTGCCCGCAGGTTGGTATTGGCATGCCCACACTTGTTCTTTAGTATCCTCGCATACCGCCACGCCACAGCCCACTTTTGTCGTCGTGCGCCAAACTATCTGCGTGTAATGGCCGCACATCGCCCCAGCTGCGCATTGGTTGCTGTTGTAATCATAATCAGCTTTTTCGCTGCCCCAATCTTCTACCACCCGTTTAGATGATACTTTTTGCAGCTCTTTGCGGCCATCAGTCCAATCCACCGCGCTACCCCAAAAAAGGTTTTCGCCATATTTTCCATCTGGCTCGCTATGGCGCATTTGGCAATGGTTGGTGCGCTTTAAATTATTTGCCCAAGCTTGCGCGCTTGCCGCCAAAGTTTTTGAGTATGTAAGCTTTTTGGTTACGCCCACTTCTGCACGTAATTTGTTATGCGCAGCAATAATAGCCGCGGGCTCTACTTTTGCAGCTTGCGCAGGCAAGGCTAACAGCAAAGCAATGGGCAGAATGGCAAAGCTTGTACATTTCTTCATAAGTGATATGACCTACCTATTACCAACATCAGTTCCCTGCATGTTAAATATACAGAATAAATCTAAAATATTAAAACCTTCATCTAAGCTATTACGCATGTTTATCATAATCTGTTTGCGCCAATGCGTTTGAATGTGCCATACTTAAAGATTAACAAAGTTTAATCAACACCCTAAACAAAAAGTAGAGGATAGTAAAATGGCAGAAGCAAAAGGTTTAAGCACCCCAGTTAAAATGAAAAGTGAGCTAGCAGCCTTAGTTGGCGCGGCTTCACTACCACGTACTGAAATCACCAAAAAAATATGGGATTACATTAAAGCTAACAAATTACAGACTAAAACTGTAAACGGCAAAGCAGAAAACGCAGGCAAATACATTGTTTGCGACGCAAAACTGCACCCAATTTTCAAAAATACAAAATCAACCAGCAAGACAGGTAAAGTAACCGATTTAACCAACATTAAAGTTGGCGAAACAGTGGATATGATGCAAATGGCCGCTATTGTTGGCGCTAACATCGCTTAATTTAGTTTAAAGCAATTAGTAAGTTTTAGATATTAAAAAGCCTAGTGAGAAATCACTGGGCTTTTTTGATGTACCAAAATTTTTTGTTAAGCTAGAAATTAGTTTGATATAAATACTTTTGAAACCCAACAAAAAGCTGCCGAATTTCATTGGGATTACCCAGCACTTGTGTAGCGTCATGCACAGATTGATATTTAAGCTCTAACAAGCCTTTTAGTTTTTCTTGGCTTAATTCATCCACACCTTGTTTTATATATTGCGACAAAACAAAAGCCAAAAATCCTTCCTGCTTATCTTTATGTTGGTCTTTAAAAGATTGGTGGATTTTAACCTGCGCGGTGCTAGCACGCTCTGTGCGCGTAAGCGGTGTGAGTGAATACGCCACATTGGCTAGCACATCATAAATATCGCTATTTTCAGCATCAATCATTTTTTGCATTTCGGCTAACTGCGCTTTGCCAAAACCCTTATCAGCCAAGCCTTCCAGCAGTTTTTTTCGCGTTTCTGGGACGCTCCAAATTTCTCGCAGCTCATCTTCATTCTTAAAAAACTCTGGCACTACGCCAAACAGTGCTTCCATAAACTGTGCGGATGACATTGGTCTGCCGTCCGCGCTCCAAAACGTGGTTGCCATCATGTGTTGTATGGCGCGCTCTTTGCCATCGCGCAGCTTCACTTTAATTTTCTTCTTGGCCTCGTACTCGGCCTCAGGTTGTTTTACCTCTGTAGGTTCGCGGAGCTTTTTTTCTGTATATCCACTGCTTAAGTTTTCCACCAACTCAATTGGTTCGCCATCCCACTCTGGGTCACTAAAGTGGTGGTGCGCTTTTACAAAATCATAAATGGTAAAGTAATCTTTACCATCATATAGCCGTGTCCCGCGCCCGATAATTTGCTTAAACTCAATCATGCTATTCACAGGTCGCATCAGTACAATATTGCGCACATTGCGTGCATCTACGCCTGTAGAAAGCTTCTGTGAGGTGGTGAGAATGGTTGGGATGCTTTTTTCATTGTCTTGAAAATCGCGCAGAAACTGCTCACCACGCTCGCCATCTGCGGCCGTTACGCGCACACAATAATTTGGGTCTTTACTCGTCTTAAGCTGATTGATTAAATCACGCACCGCCAAGGCATGGTCTTGCGTGGCGCAAAATACCAGCGTTTTTTCGCGTTGATCAATTTGCTGCATCATTAGTTTTACGCGATATTCCTCACGCTGCTTTATTTCAATAATGCGATTAAAATCTGCCTCAAGGTAACGCTTACCTTCTTCAATATCGCCTTCCACCAAGTAATCATCAGCGGTATAAACATATTCATCTAAAGTAGTCGCAATCTGTTTTACTTTAAATGGCGTTAAAAACCCATCGTTAATACCTTCTTTAAGCGAGTAGCTATACACAGGCTCACCAAAATAGGCGTATGTATCGGCGTTATCTTTGCGCTTGGGCGTTGCGGTTAAACCCAATTGCACAGCGGGGCTAAAATACTCCAAAATACCGCGCCAATTACTCTCATCATTCGCGCCACCACGGTGACACTCATCGATAATAATCAAATCAAAAAAATCTGGCGGATATTCGCCAAAGTTCGGCGCTGGCTGGCCTTCTGCATCTTTACCACTCATAAAGGTCTGAAAAATAGTAAAGAAAATACTACCATTTTTAGGCACGCGGCCTTTTTTGCTTATTTCATCGGGCTTAATGCGCACTAAAGCGTCTTCGGCAAAGGCAGAGAAAGCGTTATAAGCTTGGTTCGCTAATATATTGCGGTCAGCCAGAAACAACACTCTTGGCCTGCGGCTGGGCTCGCGGCTTAAATTCCAGCGGCTTTGAAATAACTTCCAAGCAATTTGAAAAGCCACAAACGTCTTGCCCGTACCTGTCGCCAAAGTCAGCAATATACGCTGCTGGCCGCCGGCTAACGCCTCCAGCACATGGTTAATCGCGTTTTCTTGGTAATAGCGCGCGCCTTTAGTGCCGCCCACATCTTCAAACGGCACACTGTTAAACTTATCGCGCCACTGGTTCGCCTCGGCAAAAGTTTGCTGCCACAATTCATCTGGGCTGGGGAAGCGCAACACATCCTGCTCACGCCCAGTTTGCATATCCACCGCATAAATCTGCTTGCCATTGGTGGCATAAGTAAAGCGCGTTTCCAGTTTGGTGGCATAAGCTTTGGCTTGCGCCAAGCCTTCGGTGTAATGCAATGCTGCGCGCTTGGCCTCTATCACCGCCAGTTTACGGTTTTTGTAAACCAACACATAATCGGCAATTTCTGGTTTGGTTCTTTGCCCTGCGCCCTGCAAGCGCCCTTGCGTAATGTGGCACTCGCGCATCACTCGGCTACCATCTACCACGCCCCAGCCAGCGGCCTTTAGGGCTGGGTCGATGAGTTCTGCGCGGGTTTCGGCTTCATTCATGGTGTGCCAGTCTATTGCCAAATGAACTAAAGTGCATTACTATGCGTCCATAGATTATGGATTGGGGATTCCCGGTCGGCACTAGGTCTCGGTGGAAGCATCGGGGCCTTTTGTTTTTTTATGGGAAGCATTTAATTCCCCATCCTTTAATAGTACCTTTGTCATTAGCGTAAAACTTTGTTTTTAATGCATCATAAGCACGATTCGGTTGTTCAGGTTTAAACACGCTAAGCCCTACAGGTCTCGCAACCAAATCAGCTAACTGCAACCCCGCATTGTTACTCTTTTTGTCTAGAAAAACAGCTTCAAATGGCAACAATACTTTTTCGTAATTACCACGGTCGCAAACTCTTCTAAATTCCAGCTCTAATTCAGCATCTTCTTTTTTACCGCGTTTTTCAACAATCACATGTGTTTTAGTTGTTAATGCACCTTGCGAGCGTAAGAAGTAAAATGTACGCTCTAGCCCAAACCCCATCGCAATATGATAAGGGTTGTCAGGTTCAGCATATCGCTTCTTTAGCTGATCTTTTCTAATCACGCAAGTAATCAAAGTAAATGGCGTAGCTTCTACAATCGCCGTTAAATCGTCCATAAAAGCAGATTTCTTTTCACGTGTTTTTAATGACACAAAATCGCCAATATCTTTGCGAATATCACGCTCGTGAAGAATCACGTTATCGTGACCAAAGTGCTTAAATTTAACACGTTGTATCGCAGGGGTCAGTTGATTAACGTAATCTGATTTTTTAATAATACAAAATGCCAATACAAACATTGGGTAACCTGCATCAATTGCATCTAAGCCGTGGTCACCACTTTCATCAACAAAAACAATATATTCAGAATGTTCAGTCATTTTATTCTTAGTATTTATCCAATCATGTCATTCTATGTCGATAAATATTAAATTTGTCGACACGTTAAGAAAATATGTCGATATTTTTCAATTTTATCGACACATATTAAAGATGTGTCGATTACATCGACATAAGCGCAACATGTAAAGAAAATCGTAAATTCTTATCACGTTGTAGTAAACGTGTATAGAAAATGCTGTTTTTTATACACATCACCCCCGTCACTGCGAGCGTAGCGTGGCAGTCCAGATGTACTCAATGGGTTCTTTAGCCTAGATAAACTTCAGGCTCAGAATGACATGCCCTGTAACCCGCACGGATATTGGCCTGCAGGGCAGGTGTTTTCACACTTTTCTTACCACTTTAGTGGTTTAGAAAATTGGGGAAGCCAAATACTGGCTTAAGGTGTTTAAACCATGAAATAACAGATTTTATCTTACAATTCGCCCGCAAACGCCTGCTGCAATAGTGATTTTTTCAGTTCATCCAGTAGAGTGATTTTGCGTTGGTAGATGGCTTCTAGGCGTTGGGTTTCTTTTGATATCGCATCCAATTCAACGACCAATTCATTTTGCTTATCAATAGGTAAGTTCGGTACTTGAAAACCTCTAAGAACTTTTAATGAAACTGTTTTTTGTGCAGTTCCAGTTGCGCCATCGTTAGCCTGTTTTAAAAGCTGGGGTGAGCTAAGTAAATAGCAAAGCCACTCACTACTCACATCAGATTTGGGGCGTATTAGACCAATGTGTCGTTGGAAACAAAACTCTTTATTATCTTTCACTAAAACAGGTATGCCAAAAGAACCTGTTACGGTATATAAAACATCACCAAGTTTTGGTTTTTTATTCGCTTTTAATTTATTGAAATATTCAGCCGGCACCTTAAAGGTATCATTGAAATCTATTGTTCTCGTGTCTTTTACGATATTACCAATCGTTATAAATGGTATGCCATTTTCGGCTTTAGGCGGTGGCATGTGGTCGCCATCTGTAATGTCAGTAGCCAAGTCGGATAGCACCACCAATTCATTATTATTTTCCGCGTTTGAAAATACCGATTGCAGGTGGCTTTCGAACAAGGCGCGGGCGTTTTGCAGGTTTTGTTCTGCATTTGCGCGCGCTTTGGCAATGCCCTCAAATGCTTGGTCGAGTATGGTTACGATGCGTTGTTGTTGTTCAACTGGTGGTACTGGAATGGAAATTTCACCAAGTTTACTTCTGCTTATACGTTTTCTTGTTGTTCCTGAAGTTTCTTTATCTACGTTGTTTAAATAGACACTTGATTGCGTGTAATAAACAAAAAGATCAGGCAAGAATTGACTGCTATCAAATCTTACAATCGTACAGTCAACGGCTGTAATCATTCGTTCGCCTGTATCAGGTAACAAACAACTGCGACCAACGGGGTCTGGTAATCTAGAAATTAAGCAATCACCTTCAAAGATTTCAGTGCAACGCAATCTTACAAATGTTTCTTTTGAAATATAACGAGCTTTTTCACCACGGTCTTTAAAAAAACCTTCGCCAACATTGCCAGTTTGAACTAATCGCACGCCATCAGCAGATTGATCTTTGCTTTCTATCCAATCGCCATCTGCGAATAGCTTACTAATCGCAGCTAAAGGCTTTACTTGCCAACCAGCCTTCATAGCAAGGCCTTAGTTCCTGTCAATACTTCTGCACTCTCTGCATCTAATGTGGCTATTTCCGCCATGATGGTTTGCGGGCTACGGTGTACTACTTCTTCATTACCATTCGCGTTTTTTACCGATAAATCAAAAGTACTTTGGTCAATACTGGTGGCGCTTAGGCTCCAGCTTTTGGGGGAATCCGCAAAGGTTTTTTGCAGTGTAATAAACTCAACTAAATCAGCATCATTGAGCGGATTGGTTTTGCCCATATTACGGCCTGGGTCTAGCGCATAAAACCATGTGTTACGCGTGGGTGCACCTTTTTCAAAAAACAGCACCACGGTTTTTACCCCAGCGCCTTGAAACGTACCACCTGGGCAATCTAGCACCGTGTGCAGGTTGCAACTCTCTAGCAGTAATTTACGCAAACTGACTGAGGCGTTATCGGTATTACTTAAAAAGGTGTTTTTAATCACCACGGCGGCGCGGCCACCTGTTTTTAGGCTTTTAATAAAGTGCTGTAAAAACAAGAATGCGGTTTCACCAGTTTTAATGGGGAAGTTTTGCTGCACCTCGGCACGCTCTTTGCCGCCAAAGGGTGGGTTGGCAAGAATAATGTCGTAACGGTCTTTTTCTTGAATATCGCTAATGTTCTCGGCCAGCGTATTAGTGTGGATGATATTGGGCGCTTCTATGCCATGCAGAATCATGTTCATAATGGCAATAACATAGGCCAAGCTCTTTTTCTCTTTGCCGTAAAAAGTGCTGGTTTGCAAAACTTCTAAATCTTTGGTGCTTAATTTGGTTTCGCCTTCTGGCTTGCCTTGATAGCGCAGGTAATCAAACGCTTCGCACAAAAAGCCCGCGCTGCCTACTGCACCATCATAAATCGTCTCGCCAATTGTTGGGTTAATCACTTGTATCATGGCGCGAATCAACGGGCGTGGCGTGTAATACTCGCCACCGTTGCGGCCTGCATTGCCCATGTTTTTAATTTTGGCTTCGTACAGGTGCGAGAGTTCGTGCTTTTCGGCCTGCGTGTTAAAGCGCAACTCGTCTATACGCTCAATCACCTCGCGCAGGTTGTAGCCGCTTTGCAGCTTGTTGTTAATCTCGCCAAAAATCTCACCGATTTTGTATTCAATGGTGTTGGGGCCAGTGGCGCGCTGCTTAAAGCCTTTAAGGTAGGGGAACAACTTTTGGTTGACGAAATCTTTAAGGTCATCGCCGATGGCTGCGTTGTTGTGATCAAACTTACCATCGGCGGTTTTAGGCGCGGCCCATTTTCCCCAACGATAATCTTCATCTAAAATAAAATTGTAGTTGCGGCCTTCTAGCTCGGCTTCCATCGCTTTTTTTTGCTCTAGTGCATCCAGATATTTTAAAAACAGAATCCAAGAGGTTTGCTCGGTGTAATCTAGTTCGCTAGTATTGCCTGCATCTTTGTGCAGAATATCATCGATATTTTTAAAGGTTTGCTCAAACATGGGCGTTAGCTTTGTGATTATTAGAATGGCGTAAGTTTAGCTTAACTTTCGCGAATAGCGAAGCGCAGTGTTGACATTTGTAACGTTACACGTTACAGTTATTTTAATGATAAAAACCTTCAAACATAAAGGGCTAGAAACATTTTTTGAGACTGGAAGCAAAGCGGGCATACAGCCGCACCATGCGTCAAAGTTAAGTCGTCTGCTAAGACGGTTAGATGGAGCTAAAGCCTCAGCAGATATGAATGTGCCAGGCTGGCGGCTTCACTCATTGGAAGGTGCGCTTGATGGGCACTATGCGGTATGGGTGAATGGTAACTGGCGCGTTACTTTTATGTTTGAGGGCGAAAATGCAATCTTGGTGGATTATCAGGACTATCACTAGAAAGGATTGAATATGAGCAGAATGCATAACCCGCCGCACCCTGGCGAAACTTTAAGGGATGATGTATTGCCTGCACTTGGTTTGAGTGTGACTGAGGCTGCCGAGCAGCTTGGCGTGGCGCGGCCATCATTATCGCGCGTGTTGAACGGCCATGCGGCAATTTCACCAGAAATGGCTTTGCGTATAGAAAAGTGGCTGGGCGTTGAAAATGGCGGTAGGGCAGATTTGTGGCTGGCAGAACAAACTTCTTATGATTTATGGCAAGCAAGAATGAGTTTTAACGCTAAAGTAAAACCTGCTGAGCCAATGGCTGCCTAGATGCCTAAAAAAGAAAAACGCCCCAATCTTTCGAAAGGGGCGTTGTGAGTGGTGGTGAAAGAGGGACTTGAACCCTCGACCCCAGGATTATGAATCCTGTGCTCTAACCAGCTGAGCTACATCACCAAAAAAGCTGGTGTAAAGCTATTATCATTTTAATTTTTCGACAAGGGCGCAATTCTAGTGTTTTAGAGGCATATTGTCAAAGTAAAAACCATTAAACTTGAACGTAAAATCTCGCGAAACTAGACATTGAAGCGCGTAAAGCTAAACGTTAAACCTAAAGTGCATCACATCGCCATCTTGCACAATGTATTCTTTGCCTTCCAGCCGCATTTTGCCAGCTTCTTTGCTGCCTTGTTCGCCTTTGTTTTTAACGTATTCGTCGTATTGAATCACTTCTGCGCGAATAAAGCCTTTTTCAAAATCGGTGTGGATAACGCCAGCGGCTTGCGGTGCGGTGGCGCCTTTTTTCACTGTCCAAGCGCGTACTTCTTGCACGCCAGCAGTAAAGTAAGTCTGCAGTCCAAGTAAATCGTAAGCGGCGCGGATAACGCGGTTTAAGCCGGGTTCTTCTTGGCCGAGTTCACTTAAAAATAATAACTTGTCTTCATCGTCTAGTTCTGAAATTTCACCTTCAATCTTAGCGCAAATGCATACCACAGGCGCGTGCTCGGCTTTTCCTAGCGCGACGACTTTGTCTAAAAATGGATTATTCTCAAAACCTTTTTCATCCACATTGGCAAGGTACATCACAGGTTTAACGGTAATTAAGCACAGCGGCTTGAGCAGTTGCAATTGCTCGGCATCCAAACCCAGCGTGCGCACGGCTTTGGCCTCGTTTAAGCAGGGCAGCACTTTATCTAGCACCGCCATCAGCGCAATCGCTTCTTTATCGCCACTTTTGGCTTTTTTGCCTTCGCGCTGCATGGTTTTTTCAACTGTTTCCATATCCGCCAAGGCAAGCTCGGTATTAATCACCTCAATATCAGAAAGCGGGTCGATTTTATTCGCCACGTGAATCACGTTGGCATCTTCAAAACAGCGCACCACATGCGCAATAGCGTCTGTCTCGCGGATGTTCGCAAGGAACTTGTTGCCTAGCCCTTCGCCTTTAGATGCGCCAGCCACAAGGCCTGCAATATCGACAAACTCCACAATGGCAGGCTGCACTTTTTGCGGCTTGACGATATCAATCAGCGGTTGCATGCGCGGGTCTGGCACTTCTACAATGCCTACGTTGGGCTCGATAGTGCAGAACGGATAGTTTTCCGCCGCAATACCCGCTTTGGTAATGGCGTTAAATAGGGTGCTTTTACCTACATTCGGTAGGCCTACGATTCCACATTGCATATTTTTTCCTTCTTTTCTGTTTCGTCATTCCCGCTTTCGCGGGAATGACGTGTGAAGAACTGAGTATTTTAGAACGTTGTTATTTTGTGTGCTACTTTAGTTTTATTGCCAGCTTCATTTAGTATGAAGCTTTTGCATTGCGCTTTCAAACTCGCCCTTAAGTAGTAAATCAACCACGCCACAAGCCGCATGGATATTGGCTTGCAGGGCATCATTTTCTACTTTTGTAGGCGCTTTTAAGACGTAATTAATCACTTCATTACGGTCGCCCGGGTGATCAATGCCCAAGCGCAAGCGCCAATAATCGGGCGTGCCCAGCGCGGCGTGAATATCTTTTAAACCATTGTGGCCGCCGTGACCGCCGCCGAATTTTAGTTTCGCTGTTCCTGCGGGCAAATCCAGCTCATCGTGAATCACTAAAATCTCTGCTGGCGTAATTTTGTAATAATTGGCCAGCGCTGCAACGGCTTTGCCGCTATTGTTCATAAAGGTGGTTGGCATCATCAGCCAAACATCGGCGTTTGGGCTAAGTTTGCCAACAATGCCAAACATTTTGGCATCCATTGCCAATTTGCTATTAGTTTGCGCGGCAATAGCGTCAATAAACCAAAAGCCCGCGTTGTGGCGCGTGGCTTCGTATTTATCGCCAGGATTGCCGAGTCCAACAAATAGTTTAATACTGTTCATAAAACCTCTTTCTAACAGCTGCGCTTATTAATACAGCGTTAAAAATTGAGTCAAAATCCTCATGGATTCCACATACATTCCGGTTTTTTGTCAATTTTTGCCTTGTCTCAATTGCGCTCATCACGTAATAAAGAGGTTTTATCATAACTTAACTGCATAAATAAAAAACGCGCACTTAATATTAAGCACGCGTTTTATTTACTCACTAATTAATTACTCAGCTGCAGGTTCTGCTGCTGGTGCTGCTGGTGTTTCAGCAGTAGTTTCAGCTGCTTCTTCTGCATCATCAGATACGCCACCACGTGTTTTGGCAATTGCCGCAACCGCTGCATCGTTGCCGTGTGCAAGTTGCACAAACTCAACACCTTTAGGCAAGGTGACTTGTGACAAGTGAACTGAGTTGCCGATTTCAAGCTCGCCCAAATCCACCTCAAGAAACTCTGGCAAATCTTTTGGTAAGCAGCTAACTTCGGCTTCTGTCATGATGTGCGCCACAATGCCGCCACCGAGTTTAACGCCAGGGGCAGTCTCTGCATTAAGGAAGTGGAAAGGCACTTTAACGTGGATTTTCTCAGTAGCTGAAACACGTTGAAAATCAATGTGTTGAATGGTATTACGTACTGGGTGCATTTGAAAATCGCGTAATAACACGTCTTCTTTTTTGCCATCTAAATTTAAAGACAAAATAGATGCGTGAAACGCTTCATGACGGAATTGCAAAAACAATTCTTTATGATTCACTTCAAGATTGACGGCGTCTTTACCCGCACCATAAACTACACCCGGCACTGTGCCAGCGCGACGTAGACGGCGGCTCGCACCCGTACCTTTAACGTCACGCTTGACTGCATTAATTTCGATACTCATTTTATTACTCCTATTAGTACTACACTAAAAACTGCACACCGCGACCAGCATGCAGGCTAAAAATCAAGTTTTAATCCATAAATAAAGAGGAGACAGATTCCTCTTGGCTAATGCGTTTAATCGTTTCGGCCAATAAACCTGCTGCACTTAATTGGCGAATTTTTCTACAATTTTTTGAAGCTTCGTTCAGTGGAATCGTATTGGTCACGACCAATTCATCCAATGCTGAGTTTGCAATACGCTCTGCCGCACTGCCCGATAATATTGGGTGTGTCGCGTAAGCTAATACTTTTTTCGCGCCTTGCGCTTTTAGTGCCGCCGCCGCTTCGCATAGTGTATTTGCGGTATCCACCATGTCATCCATAATCACGCAGTTGCGGCCAGCCACTTCACCAATAATGTTCATTACTTTTGCTACATTGGCTTTTGGGCGGCGTTTATCGATAATCGCCAATTCGGCATTTAATTGTTTTGCCGCAGCGCGTGCGCGCACAACGCCACCAACATCAGGTGAAACCACCACTAAATCTTCATATTTTTGCTCGAGTAAATCGTCTAGCAAAATCGGCGTGGCATAGATGTTATCTACTGGAATATCAAAAAAGCCTTGAATTTGATCTGAGTGCAAATCCATCGTCAGTAAGCGGTTTACGCCTACGCTAGTGAGCATATTAGCCACCACTTTTGCCGTAATCGCCACGCGGGCAGAGCGCGGACGACGGTCTTGTCGTGAATAGCCCAAATAAGGGATTGCAGCAGTGATGCGGCCTGCAGAGGAGCGACGAAGCGCATCTACCATCACCATGACTTCCATTAAGCTGTCATTCGTTGGGTGGCTGGTGGATTGCAACACAAAAACATCGCGACCACGCACGTTTTCCAGCAACTCTAGCATGATTTCGCCATCTGAAAATCTGCCAACATCGGCGCGGCCCAGCTCAATACCCAAGTGTGACGCAACTTCTTGCGCTAATACTGGGTTGGCATTGCCTGTAAACACCATCATGTTGCTTTTACTCAAAGCGATGACCCTCATACGGTTAAAAAATTAAAGCGTGTAAATCAATTAAATCTACACGCTTCAGAAAAATTGGCTGAGGAGGAAGGACTCGAACCTTCGGATGCTGGGATCAAAACCCAGTGCCTTAACCAACTTG
>JANNFN010000154.1:0-11137 GCA_031379885.1 Methylotenera sp. | reverse complement strand
ATTATTTAAAACTTAGGAGAATATCAATGAAGTTAAAATCAATTTTAGTTGTTCCTGCTCTACTAGGCGCTTTAGTATTAAGTGCTTGTGGTGAAAAACCTGCCGAAGAAGCAACAGAAGCAACACCAGCCGAAACAGCTGCACCAGTTGCTGAGCCTGTAGAAGCGCCGCCTGTAGCAGTGGAACACGGCGGTTATGTTCCTACACCAGAAGAGCTGGTACCTGGCATTACCCGCACAAAAGAAGAGCAAGATAAAATTAACGCAGAAGCAATGGCAGGAACACCAATGCCAGTGATTTCAGGTGAAGCCGCGGCTGCGCCAGCTGATGTTCCCGCTGAAGCACCTGCTGCAGAGGCAGCACTAGAAGCTAAATAAATAACCGTTTCAAACCAAACAAAGCGCACTTTGAAGTGCGCTTTTTTTATAGATATATTTACCGAACAACACTCCAGCTGAGTGGGTCGAACGGTTTGCTTTGGCGGCGTAACTCGTAGTACAAGCCGTTGCTTTCATTACCACCGCTGTTGCCAACCGAGGCGATTGAGTCGCCAGCATTTACTTCTTCACCAACTTGCTTCAACACTGCTTGATTATTACCGTACAGGCTCATGTAGCCATCGCCGTGATCGACAATAATCAAATTGCCGAAGCCTCGCATCCAATCAGCAAATACTACGCGACCATCTGCTACGGATTTTACGTCATTGCCTTCGCTGGCCTTAATAAACAAGCCTTTCCAAGTAATGCCAGTATCTTCACGTGGCGAACCAAATCGGTTTGTTACATCACCACGTACGGGCAAATGTAGCTTGCCTTTTAGCGCGGCAAAGCTGCTACCCGAATAAGCGTTTGTAGGCATTTCTTCATTTTTTGCGACGGTTTGACTTTGCTGTTCATTTCCTTCATCTACATTTTTATTTTGTTTTTTCTTGGTAGTTTTAGTCGTTTTCTTTGGAATGATTTTAGCCAAACGCTCGACTAAATTAGAAAGACTTTTTTCATCTCGTGTGAGTTTTTTTATCTCTCCACGCTGTGCGGAAATTTGTTTTGAAAGTGTTTTAACTACTTTAGCTTTTTCTTGTTTTTGTTGCTCAAGTTCTTTCTTTTCAGTCTCTTGTTTTTCCTTTAAATCCGCCACTTCCTCCAAAGCAGCTGCGGTTTGGTTGTTAAGCTCTTTCACTTTTACCAAGTTACTTTGCATATCATCAATCACTTTGGCATGTTCTTTGGCGATGTAGGAGAAATACTTCACATCGCGAGCAATTTCAGTGGGATTTTTGTTTTGCAAAATTAGTTGAGCGTAACTTTGATTGCCGTGCATATATTGTTGCCGCAGCAAAGTGCTTAATCGTTGCTGCTGCTGACTCAGGCTTTCATTTAATCCAAGTGATTGTTTTTTTAATAAATTAAGCGTATTTTTATTTTTATTTTGCTTCTGATTGATATCGCGCAGCTTTTTATTTGCCGCGCTAATCGCTGTCTCGGAATTTTTTAATTCGTCTGTAGCGTCTTTGTGCGCTTCTTGGTTGTTATCTAACTCTTTTTTTAGCGCTTGAATTTTTTCTTGAATATCACTTAAATCTTCCTTAGCTGCGTCAATTTTTTTAGCGGCAACGCTATTTGCACAAAACACACACAGCAATAGTATCAGTAGCCAGTTAAGGCGCAACAATTTAAGCATCAAATTTAAGTAAGTTCTTACCAGTCATTTCTGAAGGCTGCGGCACGCCCATCATTGCCAACAGAGTAGGTGCAACGTCAGAGAGTGCGCCAGTATTAGCAAGATGCGCTTTGCGACCTACATAAATAAATGGCACCAAGTTGGTAGTGTGTTGCGTATGCAATTGGTTGTTTAAAGCATCGTGCATCATTTCCGCGTTACCGTGGTCGGCGGTAATAATTACCTCAGCACCCACGCTTTTAGCTGCCGCAACCACACGACCAACACAAGTGTCTAGCGTTTCTATTGCCTTGATAGCCGCTTTTATATTGCCTGTATGGCCGACCATATCGCCATTGGCATAGTTGCAAATAATAGCGTTATATTTCTTACTTGTAATTGCTTCCACTAACTTATCAGTGACTTCAAATGCGCTCATTTCAGGCTGTAAATCATAAGTAGCCACTTTAGGCGAAGGCACCATAATGCGATCTTCACCTTTAAAAACGGTCTCGTCACCACCGTTAAAAAAGAAAGTCACGTGGGGATATTTTTCGGTCTCAGCAATGCGTAATTGCGTCAAACCTAAATTTTGTACATACTCGCCAAAAGTATTTGGCACGCTTGTGGCAGCGAATATTGGCGTAGCTTTGCTTTGTTTTGCGTCGTATTGCGTGAGTGTGAAATAGCCAGAAAGTTGCGGTATACGACTTCTTTCAAAACCATCAAAATGCACATTTAAAATAGCGTCCGTGAGCTGTCTTGCGCGGTCGCTTCTAAAATTCATGTAGACCACGCAATCGCCATCTTCTAGGCGGGTGGCGGCTTCCGATGGTTGATGTATTACGGTGCATTTCACAAACTCATCGGTCTCACCACGCGCATAGGCGCTGTGTAATGCTTCT
Organism: Methylotenera sp.; assembly: GCA_031379885.1. Lineage (GTDB taxonomy): Bacteria > Pseudomonadota > Gammaproteobacteria > Burkholderiales > Methylophilaceae > Methylotenera_A. Next base: position 8,570 of record JANNFN010000154.1, on the reverse strand, counting down.
GATGCGGTCGCTTCGGTATATTCGCCAATGCCGTTCACAATCATGTTGTAAGCTGGTGCAACACGCTCCCAGCGCTTGTCTCTATCCATGCTGTAAAAGCGCCCAGAAACGCTGGCGATTTTTCCTACGCCTAATGCTTTGATTTTATCTTCTACAGCCGCCAAATATGGCACAGCACTAATTGGCGGAGTATCTCGCCCATCTAAAAAAGCATGGATATAAACCTTGCTTAAGCCTTGCTGTGCGGCCATTTCCAGCATGCTTAATATGTGGTCTATATGACTATGTACGCCGCCATCTGATAAAAGCCCGAAAATATGTAGGGCTTTGTTGTTGGCTTTTAGGTTTTGTAAGGCCCTAACTAAACCTGCGTGTTTAAAGAATTCTCCGCTGGCGATGCTGTTATTAATGCGTTCAAAATCCTGAAACACTATACGACCTGCACCCATGTTTAAATGCCCCACTTCAGAATTACCCATTTGCCCATCTGGCAAGCCAACGTAATGTTCTGAGGCGTTAATTAAGGTGTGAGGATAAGATTGTTCAAGTGCATCTAAATTCGGTGTGTTCGCTTGCGCAATGGCGTTATCGGCACTTTGATCACTATGGCCGACACCGTCTAATATTAGCAATATCACTGGAGTAGTTTGCATCGTAAAATCTTTAAAAATTCGTATGAGTTATCCATTATAATGGTCGCCCATAAAGACGTATAGCTAAAGCGCATGCAACAATAAACTAATTTAAAAATTCAGCTTGAATTTATAGTTTTTGGCACCATTTTTTAAAAAAGTATTGGAATTGAAATGTTTGAATTTGTAAAACAGAATGCAATATTCGTAGGTTTAGCCATTGGCTCTGGCTTTGCCTTGCTATGGCCGCTGCTAAATCGCGGCACAAATGGTGTGCCTAATATTTCGGCTACCGAGGCGGTGTTGTTGATGAATCGTTCCAAGCCATTAATTTTGGATGTGCGTGACGCGACAGAGTTTGCGGCTGGACATATACAAGGCGCAAAAAATATTCCTGTGGCAGAACTGGCGAATCGTTTAAAAGAGATTGAAAAATTTAAAGATAAAGTTGTTTTGGTGCATTGCCAAAAAGGCATGCGCGCCAAGGCGGCTTGCAGTATTTTACGAGCACAACAATTTAGCCAGTTACACAATCTACAGGGTGGCTTGGACACATGGATTGAAGCGAAACTGCCTTTGAATAAGGCTTAAATATGCCTAAAATTCTAATGTACTCTACTGCGGTATGTCCTTATTGCATTAATGCAGAGCGACTGCTTATTAGCAAAGGTGTGAAAGAAATCAACAAAATTCGTGTGGATTTAGAGCCTGAGCAGCGCATTGAAATGATGCAGAAAACAGGCCGCCGTACAGTACCGCAAATTTATATTGGCGATCAGCACATTGGTGGTTTTGAGGAGTTGCGTGCGTTAGATTTGGCGGGCGGCCTTGATACATTGCTTATGCCAGTAAAATAACTTAATGAACAAAATTCAATATAAAGCTAAAATGTTGTATGAGTTTAACTTTTTAATAATGACTAGCAAGATTTAGGAACAAATCAAATGGCAAAAGAAAATAAAGCAAGTAAAGAAAACGCAGCAGCAGAGCAAAAGGCACAACCAGGCTTTGGTATAGAGAAATTATATGTAAAAGATGCCTCTATCGAAGTGCCTAATGCGCCGCAAATTTTTACCGATCGCACTGCGCCGCAAGTAAACGTTGAAATTGGCAATTTGGCACAAAGATTAGAAGAAGGCATTTTTGAAGTAGCAATCAAGGTGACAGTTACAGCAAAAATTGGCGAAAAAACGGCTTTTTTGGTTGAAGTAACGCAAGCGGGTATTTTTGCAATACGTAATGTGCCAGATGAAAATTTAGAAATCATTCTTGGCGTAACTTGCCCCAATATCTTGTTCCCGTACTCGCGTGAAGCGGTTTCCGACATGGTGACTCGCGCAGGTTTCGCGCCAGTGTTATTAAATCCTATCAATTTTGAAGCTTTGTTCATGCAACAGAAACAGCAGCAAGCTGAAAATGCAGGCGTTAAACCAAATTAGACTTTTTAAGCATTTGCAAACATTAGGCTTGGCAAAGGTTTTAATATTAACCTTGAGTTTGGTTTTTTCTTGTTCTACTTTTGCTTTAGAGTTTCGCTCAGTGACGCCTGCTAAGGCGGTTTTGTACGATGCGCCATCTAAAGAAGCCAGCAAGTTATATATTTTAGGCGGCGGCTACCCAGTTGAAATTATTGTGAGTTTGGGTGATTGGACAAAAGTGAGAGATCAGTTGGGCGCCTTAAGCTGGATAGAAAGTAAATTGTTAAATAGTAAACGCACGGTGTTGGTTACCACGAAAACTGACATTAAATTTGCCGAAGATGCCAGTTCTGCCTTAGTTGCGACGGTAGAAAAAGATGTGGTGCTGGAACTGGTTTCCCCTAGTATTAAAAACGGTTGGGTAAAGGTTAAGCATCGCGATGGTGTTATTGGCTTTGTGCAAGCTAGCAGTGTTTGGGGTTTAAATTAATGGCTAAAATTGCCGTGCTTGGGGCAGGTGCGTGGGGTACAGCGCTGGCCATCCATATTAGCCAGCAGCACACAGTTAGCTTATGGGCGCGTAACGCTGGGCATGTTTCTGGCATGCGCAAGGCGCGCGCCAACCCAATGTATTTAGGTGATTTCCCATTTAACGAGCGCCTGCAAGTGGAAGATAATTTGGGTGCTGCGATTCAAGGTGCTGATTTAATTTTATCGGTCGTGCCAACAGCAGGATTTCGCGATATTTTAAAAGCACTAAAAAAGCTAGGCTCTACTCAACCTGTTATCTGGGCGCACAAAGGCCTTGAGCCGCAATCAGCCAAACTGCCGCATGAAGTTGCACTTGAAGAACTTGGAAATAAGCAACATTGGGGTGCACTTTCAGGCCCAAGTTTCGCGGCAGAACTGGTACGTGGCTTGCCAACTGCTGTGACATTGGCCGCGAATAATGCAGATTTTGCGCTAGAAGCAGCCAACTTAATCCATGGTAATAATTGTCGTGTTTATAACAGTACGGATGTGATTGGCGTTTCTGTTGGTGGCGCGCTTAAGAATGTGATGGCGATTGCAGCGGGCATTAGTGATGGTATGGGCTTTGGCAACAATGCACGTGCTGCCATGATTACGCGTGGCTTGGCAGAAATCACAAGGTTTGGCGTTGCGTTGGGTGCAAAAACTGAAACTTTTATGGGCTTGGCGGGTGCAGGCGATTTGATTTTAACCTGTACGGGGCAATATTCTAGAAACCGAGAAGTTGGCCTGCAACTGGCCAACGGTAAGGCACTGGAGGATGTGTTAAAAGGCTTAGGTCACGTGGCCGAAGGTGTGAATACCGCGCGGGAGGTGATTCGTCGCGCAGATAGTATGAAAATTGATATGCCAATTACGTATGAGGTGAATCAAGCTCTTACACATGGAAAATCTGCAAGAGATGCGGTGATGGATTTGCTTGGGCGCGAACAAAAAGCAGAAGCAATTTAAACTTAATTTAGCTTAGTGGTTGCTTAACGCTTCAGCTTTTAAGGCATTTGCAAAATCAACTAACTTTGCACTTTCTAAATCTGAAATTGCCCAATAGCTCATCCCACCGCCACGCCAATACGCCAAGTGATAGCCATTTTTGCTCGCACTTTTTACCTCAGTTTCAGCCTCGCTATTTGGCCAAACATAAAGGTTAATCGGGTGTTTGTCGTGATGATAAATAATAACTGCAACGTTTCTTTTATCAACATAGTCCAGTCGACCGCCATCTAAAGTGTAGCCCGCTGCAGCTAAATCAATAACAGGCGGAGCAAAATCTATTTTGCCGAGAAACCAAGGTTTTACCGTGTGTTTATCGGTCGAGATTACGTCAGACAAGTGATCTACTTGCAGTGAGCGGACGTGGTTGTCTATCAGCGCTTCGGTCAGTTTTTCTTGTGTCGTTGGCAATGCCAGAAGTAAGCTGCTACTCAACACCAGCAAGGCTAACGAAGCCGTTAAAGTGCCTTTGCTGCCCCAGTCATTGATCCAATTAAAAGACCAAAAATTGCTGAAATTTTTTGGTTTTGATTCTGTTGTTAGAGTCTCTATTACGTGTTGCTGAAATTGCGGTGCAGCATTAAAGTAGAGTGCATTTTGTTTGATTGAATTGCTGATGTTAAGCTGCTCGTCATATACCTGCTGGCAGTCGGTACAATCGTTTAAATGGGCTTCAAAATCCACGTTTTCCGATAAACTCAGTTCTTTATCAACATAAGCGGGCAACAAATCCAGTGCTTGCTGATGGTTCATTTTGCAGCTCCATTTTTTGCTAGAATTACCGCCAATTGTTTGCGGCCACGCCCAAGTCGCGACATCACGGTGCCTATTGGAATTAGCACAATTTCGGCAATTTGTTTATACGATAATTCTTCTAATTCGCGCATTACCATCACTTCTCGAAACTCAATCGGCAATTCACGCAGCGCAAGATTTAAAAGGCGCTGACTGTCTTTTTGTAACAAAATACGTTCTGGATTTTCAGCGTCAGTCTCTGTTTGATGCAATTCCTCTTCAAAAGGCGAGTTTTCGCGCTGCGCCTTGTTTTGTTGATACCACGTATAAAAAGTATTACGCACTATGCTCAGCAGCCAAACACGACCATCTTCACCATGAAAGCCATCAAAAAACTTAAAAGCACGTAAATAGGCTTCTTGCACAATATCTTCTGCGTCCGCGTGCTCGTGCGTTAACCAGCGCGCCAAATTAAATGCCGAGTTGATATGCGGCATTACGATCGCCTGAAAGCGTTGTGTTTTTGTCGAATCAATCATGCATGTTTCTAAGTTTCATTAGCTCATACCAATTGCTCACACTATTTATTCCCGATATTTTATTTTTTTGGGGAATAAAAGTGATTTGGTTCTAGTATTGCATATTAACGGTCATCTGACTGCACGACAAACGGAGAAGGGTATGAAAGATTTAGTTAATAGGCGTGATTTTATGAAGCTATCTGGATTGGGCGGCGTGGTGTTTGCTTCAGGCCTGTTTGGAGCAGGCATAACTAGTTGCGTCACTGCGGCAGGCAAGTTAGAAGCGGCGGCTGAAGATTTCTATTTTGTACAACTTTCTGACACGCATTGGGGGTTTGAAGGCGCGCCTAATCCTGATGCAAAAAATACCTTAAAAAATGCGGTGGCGACTGTGAATAGTTTGGCTCAACAGCCCGATTTTATTGTGTTTACGGGCGACTTGACACATACCACAGATGACCCGCAAGAGCGCCGAAAAAGATTAGCAGAATTCAAAGAAATTGTATCTGATCTAAAAGTGAAAAGTGTGCGTTTTATGCCGGGTGAGCACGATGCTGCCCTTGATCACGGCGCAGCTTACCACGAATTTTTTGGTGACATGCATTACAATTTTAATCACAAAGGCGTGCATTTTATTGTCTTAGACAACGTGTCCGACCCCACAGCAAGTATTGGTAGTGGGCAACTGGCTTGGCTGGCAGAAGATTTAAGCAAGCAAGCTACAGATGCAAAAATTGTGGTGTTTACACATCGGCCATTGTTTGATTTATACCCGCAGTGGGATTGGGCCACACGTGACGGACAAAAAGCGATTGATTTGCTCATGGCGCATAGCAATGTCACCGTGTTTTATGGGCATATTCACCAAGAAAATCATCACATGACAGGCCATATTGCGCATCACTCGGCTAAGTCGCTCATTTTCCCGCTACCTGCGCCGGGCTCGCAACCCAAGCGCGCGCCAGTGCCGTGGGATGCCACGCAGCCCAATCGAGGCTTAGGTTTTAGAGAGGTGGATGTGGAATTGCAGAAAAATAAATTTGAGATTAATGAGTTTAATGTACAAGGTTTACCGGCAGCAAAGGCTTAATATGAAAATGATTCTGCGGCGTCGACAATTTCTCATTAGCACCACCATTCTTGGTTTTGGGGCGGCTTGTAGCTATGCTTCAACAAAACCAGAGGTAAAAAAATCAGAGACAAAAGTGATTTCTGTGACTGCCAAGAAATTTGAATATTCGACTAGTGAAATTCATTTAAAAAAAGACGAACCAGTGATATTAGAATTCGTCTCACAAGACGTTGTTATGGGCTTTAATTTGCCCGATTTTAAACTGCGGATCGATATTATCCCCAACATTAAAACTAGATTACCGTTTACACCCGATAAAACGGGTAGTTTCACATTTTATTGCGATATATTCTGCGGGTCAGGGCACGAAGAAATGAATGGTGTAGTGATTGTGAGCTAATTTATACGTGACCGCCAAAATCATTCTGCCGCCAAGCCTCGTACAACAACACGGCGGCACTGTTCGATAAATTCAAACTACGGCTATTAGCTAACATTGGCAGGCGAAGTCTATGTTCGGCTGCAAATTCACTACGTATTTCTTCTGGCAAACCGCGTGTTTCTGAGCCAAACACAAATACATCGCCAGTTTTAAATTGTACGTTTGCATAGTTTTGGCTACCTTTGGTAGTTATTGCAAACATGCGCTTGCCCGTCATCACCAACTTAAAATCTGCCCAATTTTTGTGAATATTTAAATTTGTGTATTCGTGATAATCCAAACCTGCGCGTTTTAGTTGCTTATCTTCCAGCTTGAATCCAAGCGGCTCAATTAAATGCAAAGCCGCACCAGTATTGGCACACAGGCGAATGATATTGCCGGTGTTGGGCGGAATTTCTGGTTCAAAAAGTGCTATATGGAACATATTATTTATGCGGTAAGGTTCTAGCAATTACCCAGCATTCTACATGGCTAGCACCCGCTTCTTTCAAGGTTATTGCGAGTTCGTTTAGACTCGCGCCTGTGGTCATCACATCATCTACAATCGCGATACGCTTTCCTCTTAAATCACCAGTTACTTTAAACGCGCCTTTGATATTTTTAACGCGTGCTTTCAGCGGCAAACTGGCCTGCGGCGGGGTTAGTTTGATGCGCTCTGCAGATTTAAAATCTAACTTTTCTGTTTGATTTTTGGTTAAAACTTTTGCGATTTCATGCGCTTGGTTAAAGCCACGTTCCTTGATACGCGCGGGGTGCATGGGCATAGGAATGATTAAATCAATCGTGTTCAAGTCAACTTTTTCGCTTAACATCTGCCCAAAAAATGAATAAAGCGAAAGCATATTGCCGTATTTGTAGCGTTGCATCATCGCATCTATGGGGAAGCTATACAAAAATACAGCATGAGTTGCGTCAAAATCTGGCTGCGAGCTGATGCAGCTGCCGCACAGGTTGCCATCCGACGCCAAGCCACATTGCGGACAAGATGTTTTAGGATGCCATGGTAGATCATTTAAGCATGCCCTGCAGACCGCATGGGTATTGCCTGCTGGCGATGCACATAAAAGACAATTTTGCTTTAAAAAAACATGTGCTAATTTGCTAATATTTAACAAATGATTATTTTTTAACCAGTTGTTTAGTTGTTGCATCATATTTGCTTTACAGTTTATAATTTGCTAATTCAATTAAGTACTTACATAAGGTGCGCCATGCTAGAAACAACAGAAAAAGCGAAGCAAGAGTCCATTATAAACACAGATTCACTTCGCGGCTGTAAAACTGAAATTAACACTGTGAATAGGTGGGGCGTGGATGAAATTGTAACTTTATTCAAACTGCCATTTAGCGATTTAATACACCGCGCACAAACTGTGCACCGTGAAAACTTTGATCCAAATGCGGTGCAAGTAAGCACACTTTTATCTATAAAAACAGGTGGTTGTAGCGAAGATTGCGGCTATTGCCCGCAAGCTGCGCGCTATCACACTGATGTAGAAGATGAGCCGCTGATGGCGCTGGATGAAGTGGTAAAAGCTGCACAAGAGGCCAAAGATAATGGCGCCAGCCGTTTTTGTATGGGCGCTGCATGGCGCGGCCCAAAGCAACGCGATTTAGAACCTGTGCTTAAAATGATCGCCGAAGTAAAAGCCATGGGCTTAGAAACCTGCGCCACTTTGGGCATGTTAAAAGAGGGCCAAGCAGAACAACTAAAAGACGCGGGGCTGGATTATTACAATCATAATTTAGATACTGCGCCTGAGTTTTATGGCGATGTGATTACAACGCGTACTTATCAAGATAGGCTGGAAACTTTAGACCGCGTGCGTAGCGCCGATATTAACGTGTGCTGCGGCGGCATTATTGGCATGGGCGAATCGCGTAATCAGCGCGCGGGTTTGTTGGCGCAGTTGGCCAATATGGAACGTCCGCCAGAAAGTGTGCCGATTAATTTGCTTACACAGGTTGAAGGCACACCACTTCATGGTGTGGAAGAGTTAGACCAAATTGAGTTTGTGCGCACCATTGCCGCGGCGCGTATCACTATGCCACAAAGCTTTGTGCGCTTGTCAGCTGGTCGACAAAGCATGTCTGAAAGCATTCAAGCTTTATGTTTTATTGCAGGGGCAAACTCTATTTTTTATGGTGAAAAACTACTTACTACAGGCAACCCAGAAGCTGAAACTGATAAAAAATTGTTCACTAAGCTTGGCATTCATTCAATCTAAT
>JANNFN010000129.1:0-7640 GCA_031379885.1 Methylotenera sp. | reverse complement strand
GCTTTTTTCGGCCAACTTTCCTGTCACAAATAATAGTTTTTCAGCCATAATTTACGATTTTAAGATAGGCCTGCAAGCCGCATGGATATTGCCTTCTGGAGCATGCCCATATCGCTCACAATATGTGTGAATTCAAAGGTTGCAAGCTTCGCCACGTTATCCAAATCAATTTGGCGCGGAAAAACTTGCACCATATTGTCACGAGGAGCTTCCGAAGTGAGTTCTGGCGCGGTATCACAAGCAAACACAATACTAGGCACGCGCGTTTTTCCAGCTTGCGCGAATAAATTGCTGACCAAGCTATCCGAAAAGCCATACGCCATTTTTGCGATGGTGTTGGATGTGGCAGGCGCAATAACTAGCGTATGATATTTACCTTCGTAAAAAAGCTCCACAGGTACGCTGCTGGCGGTTTTGTCTTGGTAAACCTTGTGACCCGTTGCGTCTAATTGAGCTTGAAAGCCATATTGCTTAATAATTTCAGCTGCCGCTCGACTTAAAAAAATATCGACATTTTCAAGACCTTGCAGAATTGCCAATGATTCACGCAAATAATGCCCTGAACCAGTGATTGCCCATGCGAGACGTTGGTTTTGCATTTCTTTAATTAGGAAAAGGGATGTTCAATGACAATCGTCTCATCACGCTCTGGGCCAGTTGAAACAATCGCAACTTTTACACCACAAAGTTCTTCCAAGCGTTTTAGATAATTTTGTGCGGCTTTTGGCAAACCGTCCCAAGTTTTTACGCCAAAGGTATTATCACTCCAGCCTGGTACGGTTTCGTAGATTGGCTTGCAGCCTGCCACGTCATCCGCGCCGACGGGTAATAGGTCAATTTTTTTGCCATCCAACTCATAGCCAATGCAAATTTTCAGTTCTTTAATGCCGTCTAATACGTCCAGTTTGGTGATGCATAGGCCAGTGAGGCCGTTAATCATGGCAGAGCGGCGCAGTGCGGCAGCATCAAACCAACCGCAGCGGCGTTTACGTTTAGTCACTGTGCCAATTTCTTGGCCTTTTACAGACATTTGCGTGCCTGGTGCACCTTCACTATCAATATCCAACTCACTTGGAAAAGGGCCGCCGCCCACGCGGGTAGTGTAGGCTTTGGTGATGCCTAACACATAATGCAGCATATTGGCGCCGACACCCGTACCCGCTGAGGCTTGGCCTGCAATACAGTTGCTAGAAGTTACATACGGATAAGTGCCGTGATCAATGTCCAACAACGTGCCTTGCGCACCTTCAAACAATAAATTTTCGCCGCGTGCATTGGCGGCATAAAGATCTGCTGAAATATCAGAAATCATTGGCTTTAAAGCCACCGCTTGCTCCATGCTGGCATCATATTGCTGATTAAAATCAACCGCTTGTGCACCAAGATAATTGGTCAGTACGAAGTTATGGTAGTCCATCACTTCTTTTAATTTTTCAGCAAACCGCTCGGGATAAAATAAATCGTAAACCCGCAACGCACGACGCGCAACTTTATCTTCGTAAGTGGGGCCGATGCCCTTACCAGTCGTCCCAATTTTTTTATCGGCACTACGTTTAGCCTCACGCGCCACGTCAACCGCGACGTGATGACTTAAAATAAGCGGGCAACCTGGGCTTACTTTTAGGCGATTTTTAACTTCCAAGCCATCTTTTTCAAGCGCAGCAATTTCACCTAACAAATGACCTGCATCCAGCACCACACCGTTACCGATATAACATTTAATACCTGAACGCACGATGCCAGAAGGTACAAGATTAAGCTTATAAATGCGCTGCGCTGCCCCTTGCCCCACAACCAATGTGTGGCCTGCATTGTGGCCACCTTGAAAACGGACCACGCCTTGGGCATGGTCTGTGAGCCAATCGACAATTTTACCTTTGCCTTCGTCGCCCCATTGCGTACCAATCACTACTACATTTTTTGCCATAAATAACTGCTTTTTTAATTAGACTTTATAAAGATTAACTACTTAAGGGTTTCGATGAGCCACTCGCCATCGCGCAATACCAGCGCACTATCGCAATTTAACTCATTAAGATTGACTTCCGAATTTGGTAACACTTGAATCACCAGCAAACCATCAGCGCGTAAAGCCTCAATTTTACTCAGTAAATCTTTTTCGTTGCCTTCTGGCGCCAAAATGCTTTTCGGCAAGCTAGCAGGCGTGAGTGCGCTTACAATACCACGCAAATCTAAACTAAAACCTGTCGCTGATCTGGCACGTCCAAATGCAATGCCCACTTCATCATAACGCCCGCCAAGTGCTACAGGACCTGTGTAGCCGCGTGCGTAGGCGGCAAACACCACGCCGCTGTGGTAGTGATAACCACGTAACTCACCCAAATCAAAAGATACTTGCACATTTAAATCGCTCAATTTGATGGCAACGGCGCTTAAATTAGCCAAAGCTTGAATGATTTCAGGCAATTTTGGTAGCACATTAGCGGCTTTTTCAAGCACATTTACATCGCCATTCAAATCAGTTAAATCAATAAAAGCTTGCCTGTAAGCCGCATCCAGATTGGCTCCCAGGACAGCAACTTGTGATTTGTCTTTGCTTTGCAATGCCGCGTAAAGCGTTTCTTCCAAATCTGCATTAACATTGCCTGCGCGTACCAAAGCCTCGAAAATCGCCACATGGCTAAAATCGATATTTAAATCCTGCAAACCCAATAGTTGCAAAGCTTTAATCATCAAGCGTTGAATCTCAATGTCACTTTCAATACCAGCGTGGCCAAATAACTCAGCGCCTAATTGTAACGGCTCGCGTGTACGCGCAAAACCATCAGGTTTAGTGCGCAGCACTGTGCCCGCGTAACATAAGCGGCTAATACCTTGCTGATTGAGCATGTGCGCATCAATACGTGCAGCTTGTGGTGTCATATCAGCACGAATGCCCATTAATCTACCAGTAAGCTGATCCACCACTTTAAACGTAGCTAAATCAAGATCATGACCAGTCCCTGTGATGAGAGATTCCAAATATTCTAAGGTGGGTGGAATCACATATTGATAACCATGAACTTTGAATAAATCCAGTAACTTACGGCGAAGCTGTTCTATTCGCGCTGCCTCGGCGGGCAGTACGTCTTCGATATATTCAGGGAGTAACCAATTTCGCATAGCACTATTATACTAGGAAACGATTAAAAACGGCTTGGCGCTATTAGTTTAGATTAACGGCTGAAAAACATCAGCAATAAACCGCCAATAATGGAAATGAGGCCAATAAAACGTAGTTGGCCATCCTTAAGTTCTATCATGCGCCTAAAAGTCTCGCGCCAAGCTTGCGGGGTTATAAACGGCAGCAAGCCCTCAAATATCAGCATCAGACCTAATGCTGTTAAAATGGTAGCATTCACGCAAACACCTTATATCTATTTTCCGCCAGAACCACGCATGTATTTAAAGAAATCAGAACTTGGGTCTAACACTAACACATCAGACTTGCTTTTAAAGCTGTTTTTATAAGCTTCCTGACTACGGTAAAACGCATAAAACTCAGGGTTTTTGCCATAGGCACTTGAATAAATTTCAGCAGCTTTAGCATCACCCTCACCTTTCGCTTTTTGCGCATCACGGAAGGCTTCAGCAATAATCACTTCACGCTGTTTGTCAGCATCGGCACGAATTTTCTCAGAAGCAGCCGCGCCCTCAGAACGTAATTGGTTGGCAATACGTTTACGCTCCGCAATCATACGATCAAATACAGATTTGCTAATATCCTCAGAATAATCAACACGCTTTAAGCGCACATCTACTACTTGAATGCCAATTTGACGCGCCTCTTTATCTGCTCTTATTTTCATATTATGCATAATCGTTCCACGCTCACCCGCAATCACATCGCGTACAGTACGTTTACCAAACTCATCACGCAAACCCGCATTCACCACTTGAGAAAGTCTGTCTTCTGCCGCTGCTTCGCCGCCCTCTTTCACTGAAACATAATATTTCACAGGGTCAATAATGCGCCATTTCACAAAAGAATCTACTGTCATGGTTTTATTTTCACTGGTAACAATTTCAGCAGGTTGTTCCCAATCAAGAGTAACAATGCGCTTTTCAAAATACTTTAAATCATCCACTAATGGCAATTTAAAATATAAGCCAGGCTCTTTTTTAACAGCCACAATCTCGCCCAACCTAAACACCAATGCATATTCACGCTGATCTACGGTATATAGCGACATGGTCGCTAATACCAACACAACAAATAACCCAATTAATAATGTTGCAATATTTTTCATGATTTTCTCTATCTAATTATCGAGAGTCTCTATCACGTGACAGTTCACGCGTGTCGTCCTGTGTAGCTTCGGTCTCTCTAGCACTATTCGCACTTGCTGCCGCAGCGCTAGCAGGTGCAGCAGTTGCACTTATCGCCATAAGCTTATCTAAAGGTAAATACAACAAGCTGTTACCACCCTTTTGGTCTACTAATACTTTACTCGTGCTCGACATAATTTGCTCTTGCGCATCTAAATACAAGCGCTGCCGTGTGACTTCGGGCGCTTTGTTGTATTGTGCTAATATTTGCTCAAAGCGGCTAGCGTTACCCGTTGCTTCACTTTCTACTTTTAGCTTGTATCCCGCCGCCTCAGCTGCTAAACGAGAGGCATTACCACGTGCTTTTGGAATCACATCGTTCGCGTAGGCTTGACCCAAGTTTATCTGACGCTGATAATCTTGATTCGCACGGTTTACGTCGTCAAACGCCTCTTTGACCTGTTCTGGTGCAGCGCCTTTTTGTCGAGAAACGCTGGTAATTTGAATGCCAGTTTTATAGCTATCTAAAATCGCCTGCATGCGTGCCGAAGTATCTGGCAAACCCTTTTGTAGCAGGTCATCCAATTTACTTTTACCCACCACTTCACGTATGGCAGTTTCAGCGGCAGACATCACCGCTTTATCAGTATCACGGTTGCTAAATACGTAATCTACCGCATTTTTAAGTTTGTATTGAACCGCTACCTGCATATCTATGATATTTTCATCTTCTGTCAGCATCAGTGCCTCGTTCGGCACTTTTTGCTTACTGCCAGAACCCTCACCGCTACTGCGATAACCGACTTCTAAGCGACGCACTTGTTCCATATTGACTATGGTTTTAGTTTCAATAGGGAACGGCCAATGCCAACGTGGGCCCGGTTCTGTTGTCTGCGCGAATTTACCAAAGCGCTGTACCACCCCTAGTGAACCTTGATCGACAATATAAAAACCTGTTGCCATCCAAATAGCTACAATAATCGCCAAAATAGGCAGAATTGGTACATCCATCTGCTTTGCGCCAGATGGTAAATTGCTATTACCACCATTGTTACCGCCACCTTTTCTACCAAAAAGATTATTAATTTTTTGACTCAAGTCGCGGAACACCTCATCTAAATCGGGCGGGCCTTCATTGTTTTTTTGAGCAAATCCAGGAAACTTAATCATTCATGACTCCAAATTACTTTTTAAGTTATGCATAGGTACTTTCTTCTGTGCCTAATTTTTTTAACAGTTGCTGATGCTCTAATAATGCCAGCTTAATAAACTCCATACCTGCGCCATTCTTGGCTGAAACGCGCACTTGGATAATTCTACCATACTCGTCACGCTCAAAACCTGCCCCATTGTCCAAGGCAGAATGCTCTAATCTATCAATTTGGTTTAACACTAAAAGTTGCGGTACTCTTGCCGCGCCGATTTCTTGCAACACTGAATTTACTTGAGTGACTTGTGCCTCGCGATTCGTACTCGCCACATCTACAACATGCAACAACAAATCGGCTTGCCCAGCCTCTTCTAAGGTCGCACCAAACGCTTCAATAAGCGTAGTTGGCAAATGTTTGATAAATCCAACGGTGTCTGAAATCACTAACGTGCCTCCGCCAGAATGATAATCATCGCCCAAATACATTTTGCGCGATGTGGTATCTAGCGTTGCGAACAGCTGATCTGCCGCATAAACGCCAGATTGCGTTAAGCGATTAAATAATGTAGATTTTCCTGCGTTGGTGTAGCCGACCAATGACACCGTCATTGTGTTTGAGCGTTTGCGCGCCTTGCGCTGCATACCGCGCTGCTGCTTGAGTTTGGCCAATTTTTCGCGCAGTTGTTTTACCCGCACGCCAATCATTCGCTTATCTAGCTCTAATTGCTTCTCGCCTGGGCCGCCACGCACACTAATGCCGCCTTTTTGACGTTCTAAGTGCGTCCAACCGCGTACTAAGCGCGTAGATAAATGCTCTTGCTGCGCCAATTCTACTTGCAGTTTACCTTCGTGGCTTTTTGCACGCTGCGCAAAAATATCGAGAATCAGGCCTGTTCTATCCAGCACTTTAGCTTGCAAAAGACGCTCTAAATTACGCTGTTGCGACGGGCTTAAATCATGATTAAAGGCAACTAGCCTAGTCTCAGATGCTTCAAGCATCATTTTCAATTCATCAGCTTTACCGCTACCAATAAACAGTTTTGCATCTGGAGTGCTACGTTTACCTTCAACCGTGGCGCGCACTTGCATGCCTGCAGACGTCACTAACTGACGAAGTTCTTGCAGACTTTCTGCGTAGTCTGGCTCGCCGAAATCCACACTCACTAACACCACCGCACCATCAGATGCGACAGTTAACACTGATGGGTTAGCTAGGGTGTTTTCGCCATAACCAGAAGGTTTAATTGCCAAGCTTTACTCTTCCGAATGTTCTGGCAAGGTCATGCTCACCGCACGCGCAGGCACGATAGTAGAAATGGCATGTTTATACACCATTTGGGTGACAGTATTTTTAAGCAATATCACGTATTGATCAAATGAATCCACTTGTCCTTGCAGCTTAATACCATTCACCAGATAAATAGATACTTGTACATGTTCTTTTCTGAGGGCATTTAAAAATGGATCCTGCAGCATTTGTCCTTTGTTATTCATATTGTGCTCCTTGTAGTTTTAATAATGTTGGAGTAGCTTTGCATAACTTAATATTGCAAAGCTAGTTCTGCCTAGCATACGACTATGATTGCGCCTTTTTGTTCGCTTTTCAAGTGCCAATTTAAAGATTTTTTTAAATTATATAAAATTGAATTCTTGCAAGTGTTTCTTTTTGTCCTAGGAGCGCCATCACTTGGTCAATACTAGGTGATTGCGCAATGCCGGTAAGCATCACGCGTAGCGGCATGGCGACTTTGGGAAATTTAAGTGCATATTGCGTAACGACTTCATTAATTTCATGATGTATAGCTTCGGCTGTCCAATTAATATTGGCCAATTTTTCACTTAAAGTTTGAATGGCCGGCATTATTTCTGGCGTGATATGCTTTTCAACATCGGCCGCGTTTGCTTGCGGCAAAACATAAAAATACGCCACATCATGCGCAAGCTGGTTTAAATTATTCGCACGTTCACGATATAAAGCCAATACATCATTCAAAACAGGTGCTGCAGAAAGCGCTATTCTATTAGCTTGTAGGCGTGCTGAAATATCAGCCACAAGTACATCCATATTGCATTCTTTAATATAATGCGCGTTCAACCAATTAAGCTTTTCAGTATTAAATTGTGCTGCAGATGGCGTGATGTGATCCAAATCGAACCATTCGCAAAATTGCTGCATATTAAAAATTTCCGCGTCACCGTGGCTCCAGCCCAAACGCGCCAG
>JANNFN010000127.1:0-4210 GCA_031379885.1 Methylotenera sp. | reverse complement strand
AACTAATAATAATGGCAATAATTAAATAATGGCAGTACTAAAAAATGGCTGAACTTAAATAATGGCAGAGCAACGACGTAAATTACGCTTAGGCGAATTGATGATACAGCAAGGCTTGATCAGTCAGGATCAGCTGCGTATCGCATTAATTGAACAAGAGCAAAATAATATTCCACTAGGTCGCCAGTTAGTGCGCTTGGGTTTTGTATCAGAGAATATGGTGCGCGATTTAGTCGCGCATACTATAGGCCAAGAAAGTATCGATTTAGCTACTGTGGTGGCAGATGTTGACGCTTTAAGCATGGTGCCAGAGGATTTTTCACGGCGTTATCACTTGCTGCCTGTCGCTTATGAAGACGCTACTAAAACTATGATAGTGGCGATGGCGGATATGTTTAACGTGGTGGCTTTAGACCAGCTGCGCGCCATGCTGGGTGGGCAGATACAGCTTAAACCTGTATTAGCCGCAGAAGCTCAGCTAGAAGAACATATTGACCAGTTTTATGGCTACGAGCTTTCAGTAGATGGCATTTTACGTGAGATTGAAACGGGTGAAATTGATTATCAAAGCTTAACGGCAGATGGTGATGAATACACGCAACCTGTGGTGCGGCTTGTGGGTGCATTATTAATGGATGCAGTCAAACGTGGCGCATCGGATATTCACTTTGAACCTGAATACGCATTTTTGCGCATTCGATACAGAATTGACGGAGTGTTGCAACAAGTGCGCAGTCTGCACAAAAGCTATTGGCCTGGCGTTGCTGTGCGCTTAAAAGTGATTAGCGGAATGGATATTGCCGAAACGCGCTCACCGCAAGATGGTCGTTTAAATATGAATTTATGTGGCCGCCCTATTGATTTTAGGGTTTCTGCGCACCCGACCATTCATGGTGAAAATATTGTGTTACGCGTGCTGGATCGTGAAAGATCCATTATTCCGCTAGAGCGCATGGGCTTGCGTACTACAACATTAGATCAACTTAAATTGATGATGACGCGTCCAGAGGGCATACTGATAGTTACTGGCCCGACTGGTAGTGGTAAAACTACAACGCTATATTCATTGTTATCGCATCAAAATACCGAGGCGGTGAATATCATGACCTTGGAAGATCCCGTGGAGTATCCCGTTACGCAAATGCGGCAAACTTCGGTGGCCGAAGTGAATAAGATAGATTTTGCCAACGGTATACGCTCGATTATGAGGCAAGACCCAGACATTATTTTGGTGGGCGAGGTGCGTGATTCTGATACTGCTACAATGGCTTTTAGAGCCGCTATGACGGGGCATCAGGTATTTACTACGTTACATACAAACTCTGCCTTAGGGGCTTTCCCTAGGCTGATTGATATTGGTATTTCGCCAGATATTATGGCGGGCAATATTATTGGTGTAGTAGCACAACGTTTGGTACGTGTGCTTTGCCCACATTGTAAAGAACCAGCAAAGCCGAGTGATGAAGAGCGCAAAATATTAGGTATTAAGCGCAATGAGGCGATACAAATATTTAAGCATGTAGGTTGCAAACGCTGTAATCAAACAGGTTATCGCGGCCGCATGGCAATTATGGAGCTATTACGTATTGATATCGATATGGATTCGCTCATTGCGCGGCGCGCGCATTTTGATGAGCTACGAAAAATGGCACTAGAAAAAGGCTTTAATACTTTAGCTGATGATGGCGTGCGACGGATTTTAGAAGGTTATACCAGTATTGAAGAAGTGATGCGAGTGATCGACCTCACCTCTCGCATCTTTCAGTAAGCACAATTGGCATTTGGCTGAATTGCATTAACTCGATTGATGAGGCAAATTTAAACAGTGGCAACCTATAATTACAGGGCAATTGATCAAACTGGTCGCCATGCGCAAGGCCAGATAGATGCTATTAACGAGGTGGATTTAGAAATCCGTCTTGAGCGCATGGGCTTAGATTTAATTACTTTTAAGGCGACCGAAAAATCTAAAAAAGCATTTTCACAAAATAAGGTTAGCAATCGTGACCTGGTGATGTTTTGCTTTCAGTTGGAGCAACTCACTAGTGCGGGCGTACCAATGCTAGAAGGTTTAAATGATTTGCGAGAAAGCACAGCAAATCCCTATTTTCAAAAAGTGTTGGGTGCATTAGCAGGCGAAGTAGAGGGCGGCAAAATGCTCTCACAAGCGATGGCAGTGCATTCCGATGTATTCGATGAGGTTTTTGTCAATTTAGTGGCAGCTGGTGAACAAACTGGGCAATTACCTAAGGTATTTGACAACTTATGTAATACCTTAAAATGGCAAGATGAGTTATTAGGGCAAACAAAGCGTCTATTAGCTTACCCATTATTTGTATTTGTAGTAGTGATGGCGGCCGTGACTTTCTTAATGATTTACTTAGTGCCAGAAATGGTAAAATTTTTAAATAGTTTAGGTCAAGAGCTGCCTCTTAACACTAGAATTTTAATCTTTATTTCTAACGCATTTGTAAAATACTGGTGGCTCATTCTGAGCATTCCAGTGGTTGTGGTTACAGGCCTCGCAACTTATATCAGGCAAAGCCCAGAGGCACGTTACAAGTTTGATTACATTAAACTTAAGCTACCAATAACAGGTGAGATATTGCAAAAAATCATTATGGCGCGTTTTGCGCGTTATTTTGCGTTAATGTATCAAACGGGCATTCCTATTTTGGATGCAATTAAAACTTGCGAAAATATTGTGGGTAACCGTGTAGTGGCAGATGCGCTTAGTCGCGCCCACGCACAGATTAATGCAGGTGACAGCATGAGTGATAGCTTTCACAATGCGGGCCTGTTCCCTCCATTGGTAGTGCGTATGATTAAAGTGGGTGAAAACACCGGTGCGTTGGATAAATCGCTACTAAATGTGAGCTATTTTTACGATAGAGATGTGAATGAGCTGATGCAAAAAATGCTTAAACTGTTAGAGCCTACACTTACCGTAGTTTTGGGGCTGATTTTAGCGTTTATTATGATGTCAGTGTTAGGTCCTGTGTACGATTCGTTTGGTAAAATGAAGTTCTAAACTTAAAAAATTATGCTAAGTGACTTTAATGTTAAGTAAATACAATGTTAAGTAATCCTAAAAAATTAATTTTATGTGCCACCAACAGCGGCTTAACTGCTGGTTTGTGGCAAGGTACAAAATTGCAAACCTATGCGGTTTTTAGTAATACCGACCAAAATTATACGGCTTTTAGTGAGTATTTAGCACAACATGGCAACACCAATATTTATCTGATTGTTGATGCAGTTGAAGAAGACTACAAGTTAGAAAGTCTTCCACACACCACAGGCGGCGCACGACGTGAAATTGTTGATCGCAAACTCAATCAATTTAATCGTAATAGTTTGTACCGTGCGGCACATTTTATTAACCGAGCGAGCGACAAACGTAAAGATGATAATTTTTTATTTGTAGCCTTAAGTAATTCAGACTTTTTACAAGGATGGATGGATGCTATTCAAGCCAACCACGCCCCACTTGTTGGTGTCTATTTGCTACCGATGATCAGTCAAGTTGCAGTGCGTCAAATGAAGTTAATGGCGCCACATATTTTGTTATGTGAGCGATTATCTTCAGGGTTACGCCAAACTTATTTGCATAACGGTCGCCTACGTATGAGTCGTTTGGTGCCTATGAAAGACGTTAAGCCTAATCAGCTTGCCTATTTTTATTTGGTAGAATTAGATAAAACACGGCTGTATTTAATGAGCCAGCGTTTGATAGGCGGTGAAACCGCGTTACAAATGGTGATACCAGCAATTGATAACACCCATGAAGAAATTGCTAAAAGTATTAGCCAAGAGCAAGGCCTAGAGTGCAAAACTGTGGATATTTTGGCGTACGCAAAAAACGTGCATATTGCCGCAGATTTAGTTAAAACACACCCAGAGTTTTTGCATATGCAGTTGCTGGCAAACGGCAATGTACCAGATAACTTAGCGCCAGCAACATTTAGCAAAATTCATAGTTTAAATAATGTTCGCCGCAACATAAATATAGCAACGGCATGTGTGGCAACACTTGGTGTGATTTTGGCAGCATATTATGCTTGGCAAGGCATGCAACAGAAAGAACAGCTGAAATTTATTACTGCACAAACCCGCTCTCAACAGCAACAATATGAAGAGGTTGCGAAAAATTTCCCAACTTCACCAATTGCCAGTACCGAGCTAAAAGTTGCGGCTGAGTTGGCACAAA
>JANNFN010000118.1:0-7292 GCA_031379885.1 Methylotenera sp. | reverse complement strand
TATCCATTGCAGTAAAAGCCGCGCGCGAAGCCGGTAGAATCATTAACAGAGCCTCGCAAGACGTAAATGCGCTCTCGGTCACAAGCAAAACGTTTAACGATTTTGTGAGTGAGGTGGACCACGCGGCCGAACAGGCGATTATCGACACGCTAAAATTTGCTTACCCTGACCATGGATTTTTAGGTGAGGAAAGTGGCAATACGAATATTGAATCTGAAAATATTTGGATAATTGACCCATTGGATGGCACAACGAATTTCTTGCATAATTTTCCGCAATACTGCATCTCTATTGCTTTGCAGCAAAGGGGTGTGCTTACACAAGCGGTGATTTTCGACCCTGTACGTAACGATTTATTTACCGCTACCAAAGGTCGTGGTGCATTTTTAAACGATAAGCGCATTCGCGTCACTAATCGAACAAAACTACAAGATTCACTCATTGGTACGGGTTTTCCATTTCGTGATTTTACGCATCTAGATACTTACATGGCGATGTTGAAAGACATGATTAAAAAAACCACAGGCATCCGCCGTCCAGGCTCTGCCGCGCTGGATTTGGCTTATGTCGCGGCAGGTTACACCGATGGATTTTTTGAGATTGGTTTATCTACTTGGGACATTGCTGCTGGCGGCTTGCTGGTACAAGAGGCAGGCGGTATGGTCGGCGATTTTGAAGGCGATGAAAGCTGGATTACGACAGGCAATATTGTGGCAGCCAACCCAAAAGTGTTCGCACAAATATTACAAGTATTGAGCCCGCATCTAACGGATAAATTAAAAACTAAGTAAGCTATAAGTCTAGCGCTTGCTTGTCATTTCCTTATTTAGCTGCTTATTAACCATGGCGGCCATTTGAAACAATTGGTCGTCAGCACTAAGTGCCACTCGGTTAAAAAATTCTGCCTTATAATTTTGGTCATAGGCTAGTTTTTCTAAATCAAATGGACCCATAACTTTTCTACATTGAATTAAAAATTCTGCATACGCAGTAACACTATCTTTTTTCATGCTAAATATCACCTCTAAATTAGTTGACACAATCAATACAAGTATTTAAACCTTACATTTAAATCATGCATTATTTGTGCCAAATATTTAGCAAAATAAATTTACATAAGCAATTGATTTTATTTGATATTATTTACATTAATTTTTATGTAAATAAAGAGTTGATGATAAGTTAACATGTAGTGTTGAGAATTCAGACAAACTATTCAAGGCGGGCAAGCTCGCTGGCGGTATTTTTATTTACGCATTGTCAATAATGGATGCTTATTATTGGGCTAAATATCGATGGGAACGTTTTAAAGTTAATTAACTAAGCCTCACTTTTCCAGACAATCTTTGAATGTCTAAAATTAGGCATCACCACGCTCCCTCAATCATATTTATCTTATATTTCAATGCCAAACCAAACCTACAAGGGTTGATGTGTATCAATAAACATATATGGTTAATTGAGTAGAGTGGAGTACGATGTAACTTAGAGATTAGCATTTTTATGCAAACCATCATTTCATTAGAATCACAAAACTTGCCTGCCAATACTTCGGCGGATGTGAATGTTTGGGTTGCCTTAGATGAGCCTTCAGAATGGACTAATTTTAGCCAAGCGCATAATAACAAAGTGCAAGAGTGGGAATCGCGCTTGGCGATTGAAGGCATGCATTGTGCGGCATGCGCAATCAATGTAGAAAAAGCCTTGAAAGCTGTGCCTGGCGTGTTGAGTGCCGAAGTTAACTCAACCAGCGGTCGCGCGCGCTTAGTGTGGTCTGCTGCTGTCGCCAAGCCTTCGGATTGGATGCGCGCAGTAAGCAAGGCTGGCTACCGTGCGCTTCCCGCAGCTGACGCCTTTATTCAAGATGACCGGCGTAAAAATCAACGATTAATGCTTTGGCGCTTGTTAGTCGCTGGATTCTGCATGATGCAGGTGATGATGTATGCCATGCCAAGCTACTATGCTAGCCCAGGCGAAATGACGGTGGATGCGTTAAATCTAATGCGTTGGGCATCCTGGATATTAACGCTACCAGTACTTTTTTTCTCATGTGGACCATTTTTTAGCAGCGCTCTGAATGATTTAAAGCAACGCCAAATAAGTATGGATATGCCCGTGACGTTGGGTATTTTAATTACTTTTATTGTCAGCACGGCTGTGACGTTTGAACCTTCCGGTTGGTGGGGGCGCGAGGTTTATTTCGACTCGCTCACCATGTTTGTATTTTTTCTGCTGACTGGCCGCTGGATAGAGTTACGCATGCGTGATCGCACGGCAGGTTCATTGGATGCGCTGATGCGTCGCTTGCCAAGTAGTGTGGAACGCCTGAAAAGCGATGGTAATTTTGAGCGCGTTGCTGTGCGCAACTTGAATGTTGGTGACACGGTTCGAGTATTGCCAGGAGAGGCTTTCCCCGCTGACGGCACCATAACACTTGGTACCACGAATGCGGATGAAGCCTTATTGACGGGTGAATCACGTCCTGTATCCAAAGTAATCGGCTCGGAAGCCATTGCCGGCAGCCATAATCTCAGTGCTTCAGTGCAAGTGCGCATTGATAAGATAGGCCAATCTACACGCTATGCGCAAATTGTCGCGTTAATGGAGCGCGTAGCAGTAGATAAGCCGAGGCTGGCATTGTTAGCAGACCGCATTGCGCGCCCATTTTTGCTGGCGGTATTATTTGCAGCAATAGGCTCCGCCGCTTTTTTATGGCATACCGATCACAGCCGCGCATTGATGGCAGCTGTGGCGGTCCTAATTGTGACATGCCCATGTGCGCTTTCACTAGCCACGCCAGCGGCCATGCTTACTGTGTCGGGTGCGCTGGCGCGCAGCGGAGTGCTGGTACGTAGAATGCAAGCGTTGGAGGCACTAACTACCATCGATACCATTGTATTTGATAAGACGGGCACGCTGACAGAGGATAGGATGACTATCGGCAAAATAACCACGGATGTGAGCATGAGTGAAATGCAGGCCATACAGACGGCCTCGGCGTTCGCGCAATATTCACTACACCCTGCCTCGCGTGCTTTGGTTGAAGCCTCTAAAAGATATCCTCAAACTGAGCTTAATCTTGAAGTTGTGAATGTGCAGGAGATTTCAGGATCTGGACTGACGGCGAATTCGATTTATGGTCACATGAAACTTGGCTCTGCGCAATTTTGTGGTTTAGATAATGTACTTATTAATCAATTAAATGACGATACTTCAAAAGTACATCTGGTTTCAGAGCATGGATGGCTCGCTAGTTTTGAAATTGTAGAAGCCATCAAACCCGATGCGATTTCAGCAATTCGTGCTTTGCAAGAAAATAACATCACAGTAGAAGTATTATCGGGGGACAGACTGCCGTCGGTGCAGCGCATTGCTAACATGGTCGGTATTCATGGGGTTTTTGCTAACTGTACCCCGCAAGACAAGCTTGAGCATATTCAAGCATTGCAGCAACAAGGGCATCAAGTGGCGATGGTGGGAGATGGCCTGAATGATGGGCCTGTGCTGGCCAGTGCACATGTTTCAATCGCCATGGGGCAGGCCGTGCCACTCGCACAAGCACAATCGGATTTTGTCGTGATGGGCGGCCAGTTGGCCATGGTGCCGCACTTGATTATACAAGCCAAACGTACTATGCGTATCGTCAAGCAAAATCTGATTTGGGCAGCGGTTTATAACGCGGTTTGTGTGCCGCTAGCGGTGGTAGGCCTGCTGCCGGCATGGCTGGCGGGCTTGGGCATGGCACTTAGTTCTCTGTTGGTTATTCTCAATGCAGCACGTTTGTCACGCAGTGTTACACCAGTTCAAGGAGCTGTGTGATGGATATTCTTTTTCTACTGGTTCCATTGTCAGTCATTCTTGTATTGTTAATACTAGGGGGGTTATGGTGGGCTATTAATTCTGGTCAATTTGAAGATATTGAAGCAGAAGGTGAGCGGATTCTGCACGAAGATTGATTTGTATCAAATGGGTATTGTGGGCAGTGCGGCAGAATGTCACATGTGAAACTCACTAAAGAAGTGAAAATCGCAAAAAATGGGAGAATTAAATGCAATCTTTAAATACACAATCAAGTACCTATAACGATACTGTTGTGCGGCAGTTTTCCATCATGGCAGTAGTTTGGGGCGTGGTGGGTATGTTAGTAGGTGTAATTATTGCCGCGCAGCTTGTCTGGCCAGAGCTCAATCTTGGGTTGCCTTGGACAAGTTTCGGTCGCTTGCGACCACTTCATACTAATGCGGTGATATTTGCGTTTGGTGGCTGTACCTTATTTGCCACATCTTATTACGTGGTGCAACGCACCTGCCAAGTGAGGTTGTTTGGCGGCAAGTTAGCTGCGTTTACTTTTTGGGGTTGGCAGCTGGTAATTCTTGCTGCGGCTGTTTCATTACCTTTAGGTTATACGCAAGGCAAGGAATATGCAGAACTTGAATGGCCGATTGATCTGTTAATTGCAGTAGTTTGGGTAGCTTATGCCATCGTGTTTTTTGGAACGATAGGTAGACGTAAAGTGAAACATATCTATGTTGCCAATTGGTTTTTTGGTGCTTTTATTCTTGCTGTCGCCTTACTGCATATTGTGAATAGCGCAGCTAGTCCTGCTGGTTTCATGAAATCTTACTCTGCTTATGCGGGTGTACAAGATGCGATGGTGCAATGGTGGTACGGCCACAACGCGGTAGGGTTCTTTCTAACCGCGGGTTTCTTGGGAATTATGTATTACTTTGTACCTAAGCAAGCTGAGCGCCCTGTGTATTCTTATAGCTTGTCCATTGTGCATTTTTGGGCATTGATTTTTACTTACATGTGGGCAGGTCCTCACCATTTGCACTACACCGCATTACCTGATTGGACACAATCTCTAGGCATGATATTTTCGCTTATTTTGTTGGCGCCAAGCTGGGGCGGTATGATTAACGGCATGATGACGATGTCTGGCGCTTGGCACAAATTGCGTACAGACCCAATTCTGCGCTTTATGATTGTTTCATTGTCATTCTACGGTATGAGTACCTTTGAAGGTCCAATGATGGCGATTAAAACCGTCAATTCACTTTCTCACTATACCGATTGGACGATTGGTCACGTGCATTCTGGCGCATTGGGCTGGGTGGGTTTAGTTTCAATGGGTGCAATTTATTTTATGGTACCAAAACTATTTGGACAAAAACAAATGCATAGTATGAAAGCGATTGAATTGCATTTTTGGTTAGCAACAATCGGTATCGTGCTCTATATATCTTCGCTTTGGATTTCTGGCGTGATGGAGGGTTTAATGTGGCGTGCTATTAATACTGACGGCACACTTACTTATACCTTTGTAGAATCAGTGAAAGCAAAACATCCTTACTACATCATACGTTTGTTAGGAGGTACGCTGTATTTAAGCGGCATGATCATTATGTTGTGGAATGTACTTAAAACTGCAAGTAATGGTAAATCTGCGTTTACCACCATTCCAACTGTTGCGGCTCATGCTTAAGGGAAATGATCATGTCAAATAATGATATAAAAAGCGGCTTTAGCCACGAAAAAATTGAGACGAATAACTTGCTGATGATTGTCCTAATTTTGTTAGTGATAGCCTTAGGCGGGATAGTGGAAATCGTGCCACTGTTCTTTCAAAAATCAACTACAGAGCCGATTAGAGGCTTGCAACCATACACTGCGTTGCAATTGGCTGGACGAGATATTTATACACGTGAAGGATGTTACAACTGTCATTCGCAAATGATACGTCCATTTCGTGCTGAAGCTTTGCGCTATGGACATTATTCTGTAGCGGGAGAGTTTGTTTACGATCATCCATTCCAATGGGGTAGTAAACGAACAGGCCCAGATTTGCAACGTGTAGGAGGAAAATACAGTGATGATTGGCAGCGCATTCACTTAATTAACCCACGCGATTTGGTGCCAGAATCAATTATGCCTGCCTATCCTTGGTTAGAGAAAGCGCCAGTAGAGGCAGACGCTATGCCTTCACACATGCGTGCGCTGCGTAGAGTAGGCGTGCCTTATACCGATGCTCAAATTGCAGGTGCAACAGAAGAAGTCAAAGGTAAAACTGAAATGGATGCATTGATTGCTTATTTACAGGTTTTAGGCACTCATCTGAAGTAATAAGAAGGGTGTAAACATGGATATTAATTTACTTCGCATATTGGTTACTGTGGCTAGCTTTATCGTGTTTATAGGCATTTTGATTTGGGTCTGGCGGAATCGAAATACTGCCGATTTTAAAGAAGCAGCCAATTTGCCTTTTGAAGAAGATTGAATCAAACAAGAAAAAATTTAGCAGGCTTCACATTATGAAGTTTAGAGGAAAATAAAATGAGTGATTTTACGAGTAATTTTTGGCCACTATTTATTGCGGTGATTACACTGGTGGGTATTTTTGGCTGTGCGTTATTATTGTGGATAACGGCCAAAGTCAAAGTAATGAGTGCAAACGGTGATAACACCAGTGGCCATGTATGGGATGGTGACTTACGTGAAATGAATAATCCATTACCGCGTTGGTGGGTGTGGTTGTTCGTTATTACCATCGTCTTCTCTTTGGTCTATTTGGTGGCTTATCCTGGTTTAGGTAGTTATCAGGGCAGGCTTGGTTGGACGGAAGTAAAGCAATATGAGCAAGAAATCGAAAGTGCTAACGCGGCCTTAAAGCCACTATATGCAAAATTTGCTGATATGCCTGTGGCAGTGCTAGCCACCAACCCAGAAGCTAAAGCCATTGGTGAGCGACTTTTCATGAATAACTGTTCACAATGTCATGGATCTGATGCGCGTGGTAGCAAAGGCTTTCCGAATCTAACGGATCATGACTGGATACATGGCGGTAGCCCAGAAAAAATCAAAGAAACTATCACCAATGGTCGAATTGGTATGATGCCGCCAATGGCCGCTATGGTGGGTAGTGAAGAAGATGTAAAAAACGTTGCCAACTATGTACTTAGTCTTTCTGGGGGCATGTATGACTCAGGCCGCGCTGGATTAGGAAAAGCTAAATTTGCCGCTTGTGCAGCTTGCCATGGACCTGAAGGGAAAGGTAACCAAGCTATTGGCGCACCAAATTTGACTGATAAAATTTGGTTGCATGGTGCTGGTGAGGCCGCTATTATCAAGCGCATCAATGAAGGGAAAATCAATCAAATGCCAGCGCAAGCGTCAAAACTGACCACAGAGCAGATACAAGTATTGGCTGCTTATGTCTGGAGTTTGTCTAATAAACCCAATAATTAGCCCCAAGAATATTAATAAATGAACAAAGTATCAAGCTCTGAAGTCAC
>JANNFN010000101.1:0-5561 GCA_031379885.1 Methylotenera sp. | reverse complement strand
AAACTTATGATTAAAAAGGTAAAACCACATGCGGTGCGGCCGCTAAAATAATCGCCTTAAATTGCGCTTGTATGCGTTTAAGCGCTGCTTCATTATCGGCCTCAAAGCGTAAAACAATCACAGGCGTGGTATTAGATGGCCGCATTAAACCAAAGCCATCAGCGTACTCCACGCGCAAACCATCAATGGTAATAATCTCCGTTGAGCCAGCGAATTTTGCAGTCTTCTGAAGTTGCGCAATCAGTGTATGCGGTTGACCTTCTTGCATTTTAATGTGTTGTTCGGGGGTGCTGACGTTGTCAGGCAAGCTGTTGAGTACTTCAGATGGATTAGCAAAACGACTTAATATTTCCAGTAGTCGCGCACCAGCATACAAGCCATCATCAAAGCCATACCAGCGCTTGTTACCATTGATATCATTATCGTTAAAAAACACGTGTCCGCTCATTTCTCCTGCCAAAGCAGCGTCCGTTTCCTTAATTTTTGCTTTTACCAAAGAATGACCAGTTTTCCACATAATCGGATTGCCACCCAGCTCGCGTATCCAAGGGGCAAGGTTGCGTGTCGATTTGACATCGAAAATGATATTAGCCCCAGCATTGCGGCTTAACACATCTTGTGCAAATAGTAGCAGTTGCCGGTCTGGGTAGATAATATTACCTTCTTTCGTGACCACTCCAAGTCGGTCGCCATCGCCGTCAAAAGCAAGGCCTATTTCAGCGCGTGACGTTTTAAGCGATTCGATTAAATCTTCCAAATTCTCCGGTACGGATGGATCGGGATGATGGTTGGGAAAATTGCCATCCACCTCGCAAAACAGTTCGTCCACCCGGCAACCAATTGCGTTGTAAAGTTGCTTAGCAAAGGCACCAGCTACGCCGTTTCCGCAATCTACGGTCACTTGTAATGGCCGCGCTAAATTAATATCCGCTTTAATTCTATCAATGTAATTTGGCGCAATATCGTAGCTACGCTCCAAGCCATCACCATAGGTTAGCCGTTTATATTCAATACGATGACGTAAACTTTGAATGCTTTCATTCGATAACGTTTCACCAGCAAGTACCATTTTTAACCCATTATAATCGGGTGGATTGTGGCTTCCCGTAACCATTACGCCGCAATTGTTGCCCAAATGATGTGCCGCAAAATAGACCATGGGAGTTGCGACCATGCCTAAATTAACTACATTCACACCAGCTTTGCGTATGCCTTCAGATAGCGCGTCAGCCAGCTCTGGGCCTGATAATCGGCCATCGTAGCCGATGCAAATTTCTTTTTGTGAACGTTGTCTGGCTTCAGAACCCAGCGCATGTCCTATTGCCTCAACAATTTCAGGTGTTAAGGTTTTGCCGACAATACCGCGGATGTCATAGGCTTTGAAAATTTCTTTTGGTGGTTGCATAAGATTTATAGTTTAAAAGCGAAGTAAACAATGGCGAAATAGGTAATGTGATGCAGCAATTGATCAAAGCCGAGCAATATCCAAAATCGCTCACTGTTGTCAGGTTGCAAGTCATAATGTTTGCTAACTTTCATTTTCGCCCAATCAATGTGGTAATGCACCAGCATATCAATCGCAGCATACATGACAGATAAGCTACCAATAAAAGGTGCCAGCACTAACAGTGTGCCGAGTGCATGTATACCTGCGTGGGTAACGCCGCCTAGGTGCATGTAAATGCCCTTGTTGCGGTACATCCATGGATTGGCTTGCAATGGAAAATCGCAGATAAAATGCTTAACAAATAGCAAGAATAAGGCTTCAAACATGGCTGCACACTTTCAATTTACTGGGCTTCTTCAATCCAAGCTAATTGAATTGCTTCTAAGATTTTTTCACCACAATGCTCAGGCGCATCATTAAAGCCATCCAGAGCCATTGCCCAAGCCATTAAATCAGTAAAGCGAATTATTTTTGGGTCAATATCTGGATATTTATCAAACAACTCTTCGGCAATTCTTTGACTGTCTGTCCACTTCATTTGACAACTCTTAACAACATTTAAGACCTCATTATAACGCGAGCCTAAAGATAGGCCAAAGTAATGATGAGTGTTGGATGGAAAATGCACACAAAAAAAGCCCAGCGCAAGGGCTGGGCAAGAGGGAAGCGACTTTGGAGAAAATACGCTAATTAAGTATTAGCAAATTACATGCCAAATATTTAAATCAATAAAAACAATAACTTAATTTTTAAAATTAAAATAGTTGGATGTTGTATGCAAGCAAGTTGTGCGATATGAACCAATTTAGTGCAAAGTGAGTTGAGTTTTAGTAGGTGCCATTCAATTGTCTATTTTAGGCATCTATTTGTCGCATGTAAGGTTTAATATGCAATTCGACATGATAAAATAACACCTTATTACGCTATTTATCTCTTCTAAAGTATTGCGTTTACAACACTTTTATTGGAAAGTTCTTCGCCATGTTTAGTACGTCAAATAATCTTCATACCGCCGATCCAGCACTTGCAGCCATGATAGATGCAGAAGTTGTGCGTCAACATCAACATATTGAATTGATTGCTTCAGAAAACTACACCAGCCCAGCGGTGATGGAAGCACAGGGCTCACAACTCACCAATAAATATGCAGAAGGCTATCCTGGTAAACGTTTTTATGGTGGTTGTGAATATGTAGACCAAGTTGAACAGTTGGCAATCGACCGCCTGAAAGCCTTATACGGTGCAGAATATGCAAACGTACAGCCACATTCTGGTTCTCAAGCTAATCAAGCAGTGTATTTTTCTATTTTAAAACCAGGCGATACTGTGATGGGTATGAATCTTGGTCATGGCGGGCACTTAACACATGGCTCACCTGCAAATCTTTCAGGCAAATTATTCAATATTGTCGCTTATGGTCTCAATGATAAAGAAGAGATTGATTACGATGAAATGGAGCGAATTGCGATTGAAGCTAAGCCTAAGTTGTTAATCGGCGGTGCTTCAGCTTACGCGCTGCGTTTTGACTGGGCACGCATGAGTGAAATTGCTAAAAAAGTAGGTGCGTATTTCATGGTCGATATGGCGCATTATTCTGGTTTGATAGCCGCGGGTGTTTATCCGAATCCAGTGCCACACGCTGATTTTGTAACATCAACTACACACAAAACCTTACGCGGCCCACGTGGTGGGAGTATTTTAGCCAAGGCAGAGTTTGAAAAATCACTTAATTCAAACGTGTGTCCACGTCTGCAGGGTGGTCCATTGATGCACGTGATTGCAGGTAAAGCAACGGCGTTTTTAGAGGCCTCCCAGCCAGAGTTTAAAGCCTATCAAACACAAGTGCTTAAAAATGCAGTAGTGTTGGCTGAGGCCTTGACAGCACGCGGATTGCGCATTATTTCTGGCCGTACAGAGTCGCACATGTTTATGGTGGATTTGCGCCCAAAAGGCTTAACCGGTAAAGCTGCAGATGCTGCACTTGGTTTGGCGCATATTACGGTGAATAAAAATGCGATTCCAAACGATCCAGAAAGCCCATTTGTTACTTCTGGTATTCGTATTGGCTCGCCAGCGATTACGACACGTGGCTTTAAAGAAGAGGAAGCAAAGTTGGTGGCGAATTTAATTGCGGATGTGCTGGATAACCCAACTGATGAGAATGTGATTAATGCGGTAAAAGCTAAAGTGCACACATTAACCGCAAGATTCCCAGTTTACGGTGCATAACTATCTTGGAAAATAACCAGTGAAATGCCCTTTCTGTGGCGATGCAGATACTCAAGTCATTGACTCAAGAGTGAATGATGAGGGTGATTCTATTCGGCGTCGTCGCAAATGTGGGGCTTGTGATAAACGTTTTACTACTTACGAAACTGCAGATTTACATCTTCCGCAAGTGGTTAAAGCAAATGGCACGCGCGAAGAGTTTAATCGCGATAAACTGCGACTTTCTTTTACGCGCGCCTTGCACAAACGGCCAGTACCCACTGAGTATGTAGATCGCGCGCTAGACCATATCGTACAAAAATTGCTGGGCAGGGGTGAGCGCGAAATCCCCGCGCGTGACTTGGGTGAAAGTGTGATGCAAGAACTTAAACTGATGGATAAAGTGGCTTACATCCGATTCGCCTCGGTTTATCGCAGCTTTTCTGATGTGGATGATTTCCATGATGTCATTCGTGATCTGTAGTCTTGTTATATATAGTCTTGTGACTTCTAAGCGCGGTTTATAAAGCCTAATGGCGTTTTCTGCAGACGACCACTTATATATGACACGTGCTTTGCAACTAGCAGAGCTAGGTTTATATAGCACCATGCCTAATCCACGCGTCGGCTGCGTGGTCGTAAAAGATGGCAAAATAATCGGCGAAGGCGCGCATTTAAAAGCAGGTGAGCCGCATGCTGAAGTATTTGCTTTACGTCAAGCAGGCGCACAAGCATGGGGCGCGACAGTTTATGTAACACTAGAGCCCTGTAGCCACACAGGCCGCACTCCACCTTGTGCTGATGCGCTTGTAAAAGCAGGCGTTGCAAGGGTGATAGTTGCCATGCAAGACCCTAATCCTGAAGTGGCTGGTAACGGCTTGGCACTTTTAAAATCAAACAATATTGAAGTGGCTTGTGGCTTAATGGAAACGCAGGCGCAAGCCTTAAACCCAGGTTTTATTTCGCGTATGACGCGCCGAATGCCTTTTGTGTGCAGTAAAATCGCCGCTAGTTTAGATGGCAAAACTGCGCTATGTAACGGTGCCAGTCAATGGATAACCAGTGAACCAGCACGGTTAGACGTGCAACATTGGCGTGCACGTTCATGCGCCATCCTCACAGGCGCAGGTACTGTGTCTGCGGATAATCCGAGCATGACTGTGCGCGAGATTGAAGTTGATATGCAGCCACTTAAAGTGATTGTTGATAGCCAATTAAAAATTTCTCCCAAAGCTAAAATATTGCAAGGTGGTAATGCCTTGATTGCATTTTCTCAAACCAATCCGAAAAAAGAAGCTGAATTATTGGCGGCAGGTGCAGAGTTACTTTGCATCCCAAATAATGAAGGTAAAGTATGCCTAAAAACGCTGTTAAGCCACCTTGCCAGCCGCGAAATCAATGAAGTGCTAGTCGAGGGTGGCGAAGGCTTGAATGGCGCGTTAATGGCGCAAAGTTTAATAGACGAATTTTTAATTTATTATGCACCAAAACTTATGGGCGGATCTGCTAAAAGTATGTTCGCGATGCCAGAGTTTACAGATATGAATCAAGCCATTGCGCTGGATATATTAGATATTCGCCAAATTGGTGTGGATATTCGCCTACGTGCAAAACCTAGCCAGCGCGCATGATGCTGATTGATACCCACTGTCATTTAGATGCGCCGGAGTTTGATGCGGATCGTGAAGCGGTGGCAAATCAAGCCAACCAAGTTGGTGTGGGGATGATCGTGATACCAGCGGTCGAACCAAATAACTTTCAAAAAGTAATCAATTTATCAGCCCAGTACCCGCATTGTTGTTATGCATTAGGCATGCACCCTATGTACGTTGATAGCGCAAGTCCTGGAGATGTAAAACGCTTGAATGCGCTGATTAAGCAACAACTTGCAAGCAAAAGTAAGCTG